>NZ_JASHLT010000060.1:0-38239 GCF_030056615.1 Streptomyces sp. HNM0645
GGCCTCGGCCGGGCTCGGCCGGCCACGACGACGGCCCGTGCCGCCGCCGCCCGCCGCCGTCGGCTCGCGGCCGGTGCCCGCGCCTGTGTCACCTTCCGCACGTGCCCGGCGCCGTCCGGAGGGCTCGGCGGGGGCGGGTGCGCCGTCGGGGCCCACCGGGCTCTCCAGGAAAGCGTCCGTCGAGGCCCGGCGCGCGCGCCGCCGCCCGCCTCCGGACGTGGCCTGCGCCGGGAGGGCGGACGGCGCCTGCTCCGGGGCCGCCGCGGGGGCCACCGTTCCGGCCCCGTTGCCGAGCGGCACCTCCAGGACGTAGGCGCTGCCGCTCATGCCCGGTACCTCGTGCGTCTGCAGCACGCCGCCGTGCGCGGTCACGATGCCGCGGACGATGGGCTCGTGCACCGGATCGCCGCCGCAGTACGGACCGCGCACCTCGATCCGAACGACGTCGCCGCGCTGCGCCGCCGCGACCACGATGGTCGAGTCGACGTGCCCGGCGCCCGGCACCACCCTGGCCTTGCCCGTCGAGTCGATGCCCGCGACGTCGGCGACCAGATGGGCCAGCGCCGTCGCCAGCCGTGCGCCGTCCACCTCGGCCTCGATCGGCGGGGCGTGGACCGCGAACTGGGCCCGCCCGGGGCCGATCAGCTCGACCGCGCCCTCGACACCGGCCGCCACGACCGCGTCGAGCAGGACGACGGCCTTGTCCAGCCGCTCCGCGCCGGCGTCCAACCGCTGGAAGCCCAGGACGTTGTCGACCAGGGTCGTCATCCGGGCGTAGCCCGCGGACAGGTGGTGCAGGATCTGGTTGGCCTCCGGCCACAGCTGGCCGGCAGGGTCGGCGGCCAGCTTCCCGAGCTCGCCGCGCAGCTCCTCCAGAGGACCGCGCAGTGCCTCGCCGAGGACCGCGGCCAGCTGGGCGTGCCGGGCGGCCAGTGCGGCCTCCCGCTCGTCCCGGCCCTCGATCTCCGCGGCGTACTGCTCGGTCCTGTCCGCGATCTCCGCGGTGTGCTTCTCGGTCAGCTCCGCCAGTTCGGCGGCGTGCCGCTCGTCCCGCTCGGCCATGTCGGTCGCGTACTTCTCGTCGCGCTCCGCGATGTCCGTGCTGTACTTCTCGTCCCGTTCGGCGAGCTCCGCGGCGTGCCGCTCGGCCTGCTCCTCGTAGGGCCGCCGGTCGGTGAAGGTCATGACCGCGCCGACCAACTGCTCCCCGTCCCGCACCGGCGCGGTGGTCAGGTCGACGGGCACACGCTTGCCGTCCTTGGCCCACAGCGTCTGGCCGCGGACCCGGTGCTTGCGCCCGGACTTGAGCGTGTCGGCGAGCGGGGACTCCTCGTACGGGAACGGCTCGCCGTCCGGGCGGGAGTGCAGGATCAGCGGGTGCAGTTCCTTGCCGCCGAGGTCGCTGGCGCGGAAGCCGAGGATATGGGCGGCGGCCGGGTTGACGAGGACGACGCGGCCGTCGGTGTCCGTGCCGACGACGCCCTCGGCGGCGGCGCGCAGGATCATCTCGGTCTGCCGCTGGGAGCGCGCGAGTTCGGCCTCGGTGTCGACCGTGCCGGAGAGATCGCGCACGACGAGCATCAGCAGCTCGTCGCCGGTGTAGCCGCCTCCGACGCCGGGAGAGTCGTACGCCTCACGGCCGTCCTCGAGGCTGGCGCTGGTCACCTCCACCGGGAACTCGCTGCCGTCCGTGCGGCGCGCGACCATCCGGGTCGGCTTCGTGCGGCCGCGTTCGTCGGCGGAGTCGGGGCGGCGCATCGAGCCGGGGATGAGCTTGGAGTCGAACGCCGGCAGCAGGTCGAGGAGCCCGCGACCGACGAGCGCGGTGCCGGGGGCCTCGAACATCTCGAGGGCGATGGTGTTGGCGTTGACGACCGTGCCGTTGCAGTTGACGAGGACGAGCCCGTCCGGGAGGGCGTCGAGTATGGCGGCGAGGCGAGCAGCGCCTCGGGATGGCCTGCTGCTCACGACGACGCTTCCTCCCTGACCTACAGCATCTTGCGGCGGACGGCCGGGGCCATCTTGCCCTCGCGGCCGCAGCCTGTCACTGGAGGGAGTCTAAGGGCTGGGCATGCGGCCGCGGCGGTGGATGAGGGGGAGCTCTCACCAAGGTTCTGTGTACACACAGTCGGCCCGGGCCCTCTCGGACGCGCCCTGACCTGCGCATGGCGGGATCGCCCGGCGCGCTGGGCGCCACCGTGGGGCGTCAAGCGGGCGTGGGCGGGGGCGTTGGCCGAAACCCCGGGACGGGTTACGCCGGGACTCGGCACGGGGGTCCGTGCGGGTGGGGCGGGGCGTCATACCGGGGTGGTGCGGGCTTCGTCCTGGCGGGCGGTCGGCAGAACCGGTTCGAGGGTCTCCCAGCGGCGGATCTCGCAGCCGTTGGTGCGGTCGAAGGTGGCGTCGACGTCGTGGCCGTGCCAGGTCCCGGTGATCCGCGCGGTGGCGGGGCCGCCGTGCTGCATCGTGCACATGGTGTCCGCGCCGACCGGACCGAACGGGTCCTGCTGATCCGTCGCGAACTCGGCCAGCCGCTCGCAGGCGGCCTCCGCCTCGGGGTGCGAGCCGCCCGCCGGACCGCCCGCCGCGCCGCACGTCAGCTCGTACGTGCCGTCGGCCCGGGGGTTCCCGGTCCCCGACGTGGTCACGGTGAGCCGGTCACCGGGCGCGGACCGGGCCGACGGCTCCGACTGACCGGGTTCGAGCAACGGCAGCGGGATCGGCGTGTGCGGGACGGCACCGGCGGGGGGCACGGCGGCCAGCGCGGCGACGGAGGCTGTGGCCGTCGCGGCGACGGTGAGGACGAGGCGGCGCAGCATGGCGTACTCCTGGAAGCGAAGGTTTGGGGGCGGAGCCCCGCTTCGGGGGACGGCGTCCCGGCATCTCCAACGCTCCGCGCGCCGAGGCGTTGCGCAACCCCGGCCGGGCCGATCGGGGGTGTGAGCGCGTCTTTGCCCAGGAGCCCACGCGCCTAGTACCGTGGGGAGCGATTGGTGACACCCCACCCGGCTGTGTCATCATCTGCACGCACCACCCGCGACCGCGCGGGTGTGCTGGAGGCGTCGCCTAGTCCGGTCTATGGCGCCGCACTGCTAATGCGGTTTGGGTCTTAAAGCCCATCGAGGGTTCAAATCCCTCCGCCTCCGCACCATCACCGAAGCCCCGGCTCGACGGCCGGGGCTTCGGTCGTTTCCGGCGGCCGCCCCGGCCGTGGTCACCGCGTCCGGTGTCCCCTGCGCCTCCGTCGGCGTCGCACCGGGCTCGCGCGATCTCCCGCTTCCGGCACCCGCGGGACCGCCTCCGACGCTCCGGGTCGGCGCTCGGGCGATCCGCCCGCTTCCGCGCCGCTGCGGACGGCGGTCCCCAGCGGTGGGCGTCCGTACGGCCGTCCGGGTGTTTACGCAGGTCAGGTGGGGTGTGGTTAATGGATTTCGCCTGACGGCGCAGGTCATGTAATGTTGTTCCCGCAACGCCGACCGGGCCGAAAAGCCCGGGCAGACAAGCACTCGTAGCTTAACGGATAGAGCATCTGACTACGGATCAGAAGGTTGCAGGTTCGAATCCTGCCGAGTGCACACAGGTCGAAGCCCCCTCGGGATCATCCCGGAGGGGGCTTCGTCGTGCCGTACGGCGGATGTGCCCGCCGCGATGGTCGGCTTCCCCGGGATGATCGCCCGCCGGACAATGAGCGGGTGACCGCAGCCGTACTGATCATCCTCATACCGCTGATGATGTCGATCGGGGGCATCGTCCTGGCCGCTGACTACCGGGGGTGGCGGGATGCTGCGGCCAAGGCTCACGCGGGAGTCTGGGATGCCGGCTACTTCAGGTGCTACGCGACTTTCCGGTACGTGGGGCTTACGGCGGCGGTGACGGGGGCCCTCTTCGCGGTGGGGGCCACTGCATTCGTGATCTTCACCTATCTGAGTAAGTAGCGAGCAGGCTTGCGGGGACGTCCCTGGGCGCCGGGCGTCGCCGACTTGCCGATCGTCGGCTCACCCGGCCCGGCGTCTCGCGCTGTGGCTCACGGCGCACGGGAACGTCAGCTCCGCGCGGATGACCTCCACGCGTCGCCCGCACCTTTGATCGGCTCGGTCCCGGCTGATCAGCTCGGTCCCGGCCCTCGCGCGCTCGCGTTCTCACCTGCTCCGTGCATGTCCGCCGGGTTCGGCAGGGCGAGCACCGGGGCGTACACCGCCGGTGATGACGTTGTCCACGGCCCTTCCCCGGAATCCGAGGACAGCAGGCACCACGAGTCCATGAAGGGGCGTCATGCCCACGGCGGCACAAGACCCGTTTTGGGCTCAGTCGTTGCAGCCGGGGCCACGGCTCGGGTTGACGCAGGTGTTGGTTCCGGACCCGCCGTTGTTGCGGTTCGTGCCCGATCCGCCGTCCAGGGTGTCGTCGTCGGCTTCCCCGAAGAGCTGGTCGTTGCCCGCGTCCCCGAAGAGCTCGTCGTTGTCCCTTCCGCCGCGCAGCTCGTCGTTGCCCCTTCCGCCGAACAGGGCGTCGTTGCCCAGGAAACCGGAGAGCCGGTCGTTGCCCGGGCCACCGGAGAGCTCGTCGTTGCCCGATTCGCCGCGGAGCTCGTCGTTGCCCGGCCCGCCGCGGAGCTCGTCGTTGTCCGAGCCGCCGAAGAGCTGGTCGTCGCCCTTGCCGCCGAACAGCTGGTCGTTGTCACGGTCACCGTTGAGGGTGTCGTTGCCCGAGCCGCCGCAGATGAGGTCGTTCCCCCCGAGTCCGTAGACCGTGTCACTGCCTCCCAGCGCGAAGATCACGTCGTTGCCGGGAGTCCCGAAGATGACGTCGTTCCTCTCGGTGCCCACTTTGGTGGGTTTGGCGTCCTCACAGGTCGAGCCGCCCGAAGTCTTCGAGGCGTGGGACGTGGTCGAAGCGGTCGATTCCACCGCGCGCCCCAGCGGTCCGGGTGCGGCCGCGGTTGTGGAGGCGGAGAAGACGAGCAGTCCTCCGATGACGAGGAGGACGAGTGCGGTCAGCGACCGGGTGCCGGTGCGTCTGCCGGATCGCCCGGCCGGGGCCGTCTTCGGCCGGTCGTCCTCGAACGGGTTGGACTCGAACATGCTCGGCTGTCTCCTGGGCGAGGCACGCAGCTGTCCCTCACAGAAGGTCACACCCTGGCCCGGTCCGCTCCCGCGGACCCAGCCGGTCCGTACCCTACCGGGACGTTTTCGCAGTTCACGGCGGTGCACCGGGTGAGCGGAAGCACTCCTTCGGTCGCCACCCGCACGGGCCCGTCGGGTGGACGGTGGCCCGCGCTCGGGGAAGTCGGCCAGGCCCGGGCCGGCACCCGTCCCCGTCCGGTAGCGTCCCCGTGGGGTCTCGAAGCGCCCGGTGCGGGCGTCGACGTCGACCGGGCCGGATACGGATCGGAAGGCCGCAGGTTCGAGTCCTGCCGAGTGCACACGACCGGGAGGCCCCGCGAGATCCGGGGGCTGCGTGGGACGTGCTGGAGGAGTGCGGACATGGGCGGCGAGCGGTGGCGGTGCCGGGGGTTGAGCTGGGGGCGGGGAACCCCTGAGCTGCGGTGGGTGCGCGGTGCCGAGACGCGGACGAGCCGGCTCGCCCCCGGACGGGAGATCGGCTTCCGGGCCGTCGGAGTGCGGCACTGCGCCGGGGCGCGGGGCCATGTCTGCCCGCTCGGGGCCGTGGTGCCCGGCAGGAGCACCGGTGGGCAGTGCCCGGAGTGTGCGCGACTGGACCGGGCGCATTCGGTGGCCGCCGACACCATCGCGGACGATCCGCGGACGTTCCGGGTCTATCTGGCCTGGTTCGGGCCCGGGATGGCGAAGGTCGGGATCACCGCCGAGGGGCGCGGTACGACGCGCCTGCTGGAGCAGGGCGCGGTGGTGTTCTGCTGGCTGGGTCGCGGGCCCCTGATGGCCGCGCGGCGCACGGAGGAACTGCTGCGGGCGGCGCTCGGCGTGCCGGACCGGGTGCCCTACGCCCGGAAGCGGGCGGTGCGTCCCGTGCTTCCGGCCGCCGCGGACGAGCGGGCCGCCGAGGTCGTGGAGCTGTACGCGCGGGCCGTGTCGCTTCCGGGGTGGCCCGAGGCGCTGGAACGGACCGGGTTCGAGGTGGTCGACCACGCCCGGGAGTTCGGGCTGGAGCGCACGGTGCAGCCCCGCGCGGTGGCCGGGGGACCGGCGGTCCTGCGGGTGGTGCGGGAGCTGGCGGACGGCGGGGGCGTGGCCGGGCGGCTCGTCGCGGCCGCGGGCCCCGATCTGCACCTGGGCACCGACGACGGCGGGGTGACGGTCCTCGACACCCGCTTGATGTCCGGCTGGGAGCTCGTCGCGGCCGATCCCGGCTCCGTGGCGTCCGTGCCGGTGGACGAGCTGCCGACGGGTGTCCAGGACGGGCTCTTCTGAGCGGTCCGGTTCCGGTCCGGTCCGGCGCGGTGCGGATCCGATGGGATCCGGCCGGTGCCGACGGGGAATCCGGTCCGGCCCCTGTACGTCCGTTCGGTCCGGCCCCGGCACGTCCGCCCGGTGCGGGGACCCGGTCCGGACCGGGTACGCGGCGTCCGCCGGCGACCGCGTCCGGAACCGGGGCCTGGACAGTCCCTCGGTGCGCGTCGGAGGGTGTGGGCATGAGCGATCACCCGGTGACGGAACGGAACCGCCCCGCCTCCCCCTGCTGTTCGCCGGATGCGGAGGGAGCGGCCGGGGGCGCGGCGGCTGGACCCTCCGGCAGCCCGGGCCCGGACGGGACCGAGGCACTGGCGGTACGGGCGTTCTGGCAGCGGCTGGGGCTGCCCGGGCTCATCGACGTGCACACCCACTTCATGCCCGAGCGGGTCCTGGACAAGGTGTGGGCGTACTTCGACTCCGCCGGACCGCTGACGGGCATGGCATGGCCTATCACCTACCGCGCGGAGGAAGGCCGACGGCTCGCGTTGCTCCGGGAGTTCGGGGTGAAGCACTTCACGTCCATGCTGTACCCCCACAAGCCGGACATGGCGGAGTGGCTGAACGGGTGGGCCGCGGACTTCGCCGCCCGGACACCCGACTGTCTGCGGACGGCGACGCTGTACCCCGAGGAGGGCGTCGAGCGCTATGCGCGAGCGGCCGTGGAGAGCGGGGCCCGGGTGTTCAAGGCACACGTCCAGGTCGGTGCGTACGACCCCAACGACCCCCTCCTCGACCCGGTGTGGGGACTGCTCGCCGAGACGTGCGTGCCGGTGGTGATGCACTGCGGGTCCGGGCCGGCGCCCGGCAAGTACACCGGGCCCGAGCCGGTGGGACGACTCCTCGCGCGCCATCCCCGACTGCGGCTGATCGTCGCCCACATGGGGATGCCGGAGTACACGGACTTCCTGGACCTCGCCGAGCGCCACCAGGAGGTGCACCTGGACACGACGATGGCCTTCACCGACTTCAGCGAGCGCTTGAGCCCGTTCCCGGCGGCCGAGCGGGCGCGGCTCGCGGACCTGGGGGACCGCGTGCTGCTCGGGACGGACTTCCCCAACATCCCGTACCCCTACCTCCACCAGCTCCAGGCGCTCGAGCGGCTGGAGCTCGGCGACGACTGGCTGCGCGCGGTCTGCCACGGGAACGCCGCCGCGCTGTTCTCCGTCGGGCCGTGACCCCCGCGCGTCCCCGCCGGTCCCGCTACGTCCCCGCCCCGTCACCGTCGGTCCGTGTCGGTCCGCGGCTGCGTGGACCCGTGGCGCCGTCCGTGGCGGTCCTCGGGGTCGCCCACCCGTGACGCCGCACATCGGTGCCGATCGCCCACCCCGGTCGTGACGGTTCTCAGGGAATTCACAGGGAAGCACAAGGCCCCTCTCAGCGCGGCGCTCCAGAGTGGCCGCATGACGACGACCACGGCCCGGGGACGGTCCGGACTGCGCAGGACCGACGGCGGCCCCGTACGGGTCCTCGTCGTGGACGACGAGTCCTCCCTCACCGAGCTGCTCTCGATGGCCCTGCGCTACGAGGGGTGGGAGGTGCGCAGCGCGGGCGACGGGGCGGGCGCAGTGCGCGCGGCCCGCGCCTTCCGGCCCGACGCCGTCGTCCTCGACGTGATGCTGCCCGACATGGACGGGCTGACCGTCCTCGGCAGGCTCCGGAGCGAACTCCCCGACGTGCCGGTGCTGTTCCTGACGGCCCGGGACGCCGTCGAGGACCGGATCGCCGGCCTCACGGCGGGCGGTGACGACTACGTGACCAAGCCGTTCAGCCTGGAGGAGGTCGTGGCACGGCTTCGCGGGCTGATCCGGCGCTCCGCGACGGCGGCCGCCGCGCGGGACGAGTCGCTGCTCGTCGTCGGTGACCTGACGCTCGACGAGGACAGCCACGAGGTGACCCGCGACGGTACGCCGATCCACCTCACGGCGACGGAGTTCGAGCTGCTGCGCTATCTGATGCGCAACCCCCGGCGGGTGCTCAGCAAGGCGCAGATCCTGGACCGGGTGTGGTCGTACGACTTCGGCGGCCAGGCCAACGTGGTCGAGCTCTACATCTCCTATCTGCGGCGCAAGATCGACGCGGGACGCACCCCGATGATCCACACCCGGCGCGGTGCGGGATATCTGATCAAGCCCGGTGACTAGATGAGCGGTGGCTCGCGCGGCGGATGGTCCCTGCGGACCCGGCTCGTGGTGTCCGCGGTGGCGCTCATCGCGGTGGTCGCGGCGGTCATCGGCACCGTGACGACGCTCGCGCTGCGCACGTACCTGTACGGGCAGAAGGACGAGCAGCTCCGCGGTGTCGTACTGCGGGCGGCCGGACCGCCTCCGGGTGCCCGGGGCGGCGGCCCGCGGGAGCAGAAGCCGCTTGGGTTCGTCACCGGCGGCGGTGCGCCGCTCGGGACGGTCGGCGCGCAGGTCGCGGCGGACGGTGTCCTCGGCGGCGGGGTCGTCTCCACCCAGCAGGACTCGGACGAACTGGGCCCACGGGTCACGGACCGGGCCCTGACGGGGGCGGAGAAGGCCGTGCTCACGGCCGTACCGCGGGACGGGCGGCCGCACACTGTGGAACTTCCGGGGCTCGGCGACTACCGCGTCGAGTACCGTGCGGGCGGCAACGGCGCGTTCCTCGTCGGCGTCCCCCTGGCCGAGGTCCACAGCACCCTGGCCACGCTCGTCGTCGTCGAGATCTGTGTGACCGCCGCCGGACTGGCTGCCGCCGGGCTGGCCGGCGGCGCCCTCGTCGGGGTCGCGCTGCGCCCGCTGCGGAGGGTCGCGGCGACCGCCACCCGGGTCTCCGAACTGCCCCTGCACAGCGGCGAGGTGGCGCTGCACGAGCGGGTGCCCGAGGCGGAGGCCGACCCCGGCACCGAGGTCGGCCGGGTCGGCGCCGCGCTCAACCGGATGCTCGACCACGTCCATTCCGCCCTGCACGCGCGGCAGGAGAGCGAGACGCGGGTGCGGCAGTTCGTGGCGGACGCCGGCCATGAGCTGCGCACCCCGCTCGCGTCCATCCGCGGCTACGCCGAACTGACCCGGCGCGGCAGCGAGCGGCCCGGGCCCGACACCCGGCACGCGCTCGCCCGGATCGAGTCCGAGGCCACCCGGATGACGGGGCTGGTGGAGGATCTCCTGCTACTGGCACGGCTCGACGCGGGGCGGCCCCTGGCGTACCGGAGCACCGACCTGTCGCCGCTCGTCGTCGACGCGGTGAGCGACGCCCGGGCCGCCGGACCGGAGCACGTCTGGCGTCTGGACCTGCCGGACGACCCCGCCGTGGTGCGGGCCGATCCTGAGCGGCTGCAGCAGGTGCTGGTCAATCTGCTGGCCAACGCCCGTACGCACACTCCGCCGGGCACCACCGTCACCGCGGCCGTGCGGCCGCTGGAGTGCCGGACGGCGGTGGCGCTGGAGGTCCGGGACGACGGTCCGGGCATTCCGCCCGCCCTGCTTCCGCACGTCTTCGAGCGCTTCGCGCGCGGCGACGCCTCGCGTTCCCGGCACGCGGGCAGCACCGGCCTCGGGCTCGCGATCGTGCACGCCGTGGTCACGGCGCACGGGGGAACGGTCGGCGCGGCGAGCGCGCCGGGACGTACCGTCTTCACCGTGCGGCTGCCGCTCGTAAGGGAATCCGAGCACTCACAGACGGCGCACAGCCTCGGCACACGGCGGTGACAGCGACCCCGGCGAGAGTCGGACCATGCGAACCGACACCCCGACGGGCACCACCGCCACGGGCACCCTGCCGGCACGGGAGCATCTGCCCGTGGGAACGGCGGGCCCGCCCGTGCTCGATGTGGTCATCCCCGTCTTCAACGAGGAGAAGGACCTGGAACCGTGCGTGCGCCGGCTCCACGACCATCTCGCCGGCACCTTTCCGTACGCCTTCCGGATCACCGTCGCGGACAACGCCAGTACCGACCGCACACCCCTGGTGGCGGCGGCGCTCGCGGCATCGGTCCCGGAAGTCCGGGCCTTCCGACTGGAGCAGAAGGGGCGGGGCCGTGCGCTGCGGGCCGTGTGGGCGGCGTCCGACGCGCCCGTGCTGGCGTACATGGACGTCGATCTGTCCACCGACCTCAACGCGCTGCTGCCCCTGGTCGCCCCGCTGATCTCCGGACACTCGGACCTGGCGATCGGCTCGCGGCTCACGCGGTCGTCGCGGGTGGTGCGCGGGGCGAAGCGGGAGTTCGTCTCCCGTACGTACAACCTGATCCTGCGCGGTTCGCTGGCCGCGCGGTTCTCCGACGCGCAGTGCGGGTTCAAGGCGATACGGCGCGAGGTGGCCGAGCGCCTGCTGCCGATGGTCGAGGACACCGGCTGGTTCTTCGACACGGAGTTGCTGGTGCTGGCCGAGCGAGCGGGACTGCGGATCCACGAGGTACCCGTGGACTGGGTCGACGACCCGGACTCCACCGTGCACATCGTGCGCACGGCCGTCGACGACCTGAAAGGCGTGCTGCGGGTCGGACGGGCGCTGGCGGTCGGGGCGCTCCCCCTGGACCGGCTCGCACGGCCGTTCGGCGACGACCCGAGGGACGGCCGGATCGACGGGGTCCCCGGTGGACTGGCCCGACAACTGGTCGGCTTCTGCGCGGTCGGCGCGCTCTCGACGCTCTGTTATCTCCTGCTGTACTCAATGTTCCGCGCCGGTGCGGGGCCACAGACGGCGAACGCCGCCGCGCTGCTGCTCTCGGCCGTCGCCAACACGGCGGCGAACCGGCGACTGACCTTCGGTGTGCGCGGGCGCGAGCGGGTGGTGCGCCACCAGGCCCAGGGGCTGGTGGTCTTCGGTATCGGACTCGCACTCACCAGCGGTTCCCTCGCCGCGCTGGACGCCGCGGCCGGCAGTCCCTCCCACGGCACCGAGCTGGCCGTCCTGGTCGTGGCGAACCTCGCGGCCACCGTGCTGCGCTTCCTGCTCTTCCGCGCCTGGGTCTTTCCCGACCGCCGTGCCCTGCCGCGCCCGCGCCCCACGGGCGGCACGGCACCCGATGCCGGTACGAGCGGCACGGCAACCGATGCCCCTACGCCCGGCACGGCACCTGATGCCCGTACCGCCGGCACGACCACGGGAGGTCGACGATGAAGCCCGCACCGCACGACGCGTACGCGGCCACCGCGAGCGCCGGCCCGGGACCGTCCCGGACGGCGCCGCGACCGGGCAGGGCCGCCCGTATGTGGCGCGGGCGTGCCGAGGACCCGGTCTGGGCGCGGCCCGCCCTGATCGCCCTGCTGGCGCTGACCGGCGCGCTGTACCTGTACAACCTGACCGCCTCCGGCTACGCCAACTCCTTCTACTCCGCCGCCGTCCAGGCGGGTAGTGAGAGCTGGAAGGCGTTCTTCTTCGGCTCGTCCGACGCCGCCAACTCCATCACCGTCGACAAACCGCCCGCCGCGCTCTGGCCGATGGCGCTGTCGGTCCGGCTGTTCGGGCTCGGGTCATGGCAGATCCTGGTGCCCGAGGTGCTGATGGGCGTGGCGGCGGTGGCCGTCGTCCACGCGGCCGTCCGCCGGCGCTTCAGCGCGGCGGCGGGGCTGATGGCGGGCGCGGTGCTGGCACTGACGCCGGTCGCCGCGCTGATGTTCCGCTTCAACAACCCCGACGCGCTGCTGGCGCTGCTGACGACCGTGGCCGTGTACTGCGTGCTGCGCGCACTGGAGGCCGCCCGTACCGGATGGCTGGTGTGGGCGGGCGTCGCGGTCGGGCTCGCGTTCCTCACCAAGACCCTGCAGGCGTTCCTCGTCCTGCCGCCGCTCGCGCTCGTGTACGCGGTGTGCGCGCCCGCTCCCGTGCTGCGCAGGATCGGCCAACTCGCCCTCGCGGGAGTGGCGCTGATCGTCTCCGGAGGCTGGTGGGTGGCGATCGTCGAGCTGTGGCCGGCGGCCTCGCGCCCGTACATCGGCGGTTCCCAGAACAACAGCTTCCTCGAACTCACCTTCGGCTACAACGGTCTCGGCCGCATCAGCGGCAACGAGGTCGGCAGCGTCGGCGGTGGAGGCGGTGGAGGCGGTGGCCGGCAGGGCGGCTGGGGCGAGACCGGCATCGGGCGGATGTTCGGTGACAGCGTCGGAGGCCAGATCTCCTGGCTGCTGCCCGCCGCACTCGTCCTGCTCGTCGCGGGCCTCGTCGTGACCCGGCGCGGCGGCAGGACCGACACCGCGAGGGCGGCCTTCCTCGTCTGGGGCGGGGCGCTGCTGACGACCCTCCTGGTCTTCAGCTTCATGGCCGGGATCTTCCACGAGTACTACACGGTGGCGCTCGCCCCGTACATCGCGGCGCTCGTCGGAATGGGCACCACCGTGCTGTGGGAGGAGCGCGGGCACCCCGCGGCCCGTGCGGCGCTGGCCGGTGCGGTGGCGGTGACGGCGGTGTGGGCCTGGGTCCTGCTCGGCCGCACCGCGGACTTCGTGCCGTGGCTGCGCACGGCGGTGCTGGTGGGCGGGCTCGTGGCCGCGGCTGGACTGCTGTTCGCCGGGCGGCTCGGGCGCGCGCTCGCGCTGGGCGCGGCGGGCCTCGGACTCGCGGCGTCGCTGGCCGGGCCGGTGGCGTACACGCTGTCCACACTGGGCAGCGCCCACCAGGGCTCGATCGTGACGGCGGGGCCGGCGTCCGCGCGTGGCGGGCCTGGGGGCGGCCCCGGCGCCCGCGGATACGGCGGTCCCGCGGCGGACGGCGGCGGGATGCCGCCGGGTGCGGCGGACGGCGGGGGCCGCGGTCAGGGACCGGGTCTCGGCCCGGGCCAGGGGCCGGGCCAGGGCGTGCCGCCCGGCCAGAACCAGGGCCAGGGCCAGAACCAGGGCCAGGGCCAGGGCCAGAACCAGAACCAGAACCAGGGCCAGGGCCAGGGCCAGAACCAGGGCCAGGGCCGCCAGGCGTGGGGCGAAGGGCGCGCCGGTGCGGGCAGGGCGGGCGGTCTGCTCGACGGGCCGGATGTCGGTTCCGCCGTCGTCGCCAAGCTGACGGAGAACGCCTCCGCCCACACCTGGGTGGCTGCCGCGGTCGGCTCCCAGAACGCGGCCGCGTACCAACTCGCCACCGAGGAGCCGGTCATGGCGATCGGAGGCTTCAACGGCAGCGATCCGTCGCCGACGCTCGCCCGATTCCAGCAGTACGTGGCCGCCGGCAGCATCCACTGGTTCATCGACGGCGGCGCCGGGGGCGGTGCCCGGGGAGGAGGCCCGGGCGGTGGTAGCAGCGCCGAGATCCTGGAGTGGGTCCGGGCGAACTTCACACAGATCACCGTGGGAGGCACCACCCTGTACGACCTCACCTCGACGCAATAGCGCCGTACGGCGTGAGGGAACACCTTGTGCGGTGTACGGGAAGCCGCCTCGTGCACCGCGCAGGGGTGACCGTCACGGCCACGGAATCGCCGACGGGCCGGCCGGTCGTGCAGCGTGGACGCCTTCGCGTCTAGTCTGCAGACCAGCCGGCTCGTCGGAGCGGTGGCGGTGCCGGCGGGCGGGGGAGAGGACGAGGGCCGCCCGGGGTGGGGACACGGCGGAGGACGTGCTGGAACGGGACTTCGGCCGCACCCTGGACCTGGTCATCGCGGGCATCGAGGCGATGGTGGAGCGCACCGGGAACACCGGGAACACCGGGAGCACCGGGAACACCGGCCCTGGTTGACCCTCCGGTGTCCTGACCCGTGCGTGCGGTCCCACCACGTCACCCGTCTCCTCGCCGGACATCCGGAGGAAGTCGCCGGGGCGGCCGGCCGTCCCCTGCCCGCCGCCCCGGCCCCGGGCGCCGCCTCCGCTGGGAGCGCCGCCCGGGGGTCCGATCACTCGCCCGCGTGGGCGAGTGCGATGTCGTGGCCGTCCACACCGCCGCCGGTCACGGTGACCGTGCGCGCCACCGGCGGGTAGCCGGTCGCGATGACCGTGTACTCGCCCGGGTCGAGGTCGGCGAAGGCATACGCGCCGTCGTCGGCGGTGGTCGCGGTCGCGACCACGTTCCCCGCCGCGTCGACGAGCGTCACCCGGGCGTCGGTCAGCGGGATCCCGGCGTCCCCGGCCCGGACGGTGCCGCGGACCACGGCGCCCGCGCGCAGGGCCACCTCGAGCCGGGTGACGCCCTGGCCGCCGATCTCCACGGGGAGGGCCAGCGGCCGGAAGCCGGGGGCGCTCACGGCGACGGTCATCCCGCCCGGCACCAGCTCGGTGAAGGCGAAGCCCCCGTCCGGGCCGGAGGCGCCGGTGGCCAGCACATCTCCCCGCACATCCGTGACGACGACCATGGCACCCGCGACCGCCGCGCCACCCTCGGCCGCGACCACGGCGCCGTTCAGCCCGCTCGTACCGGCGAGGAGGATGTCGTGGGCCAGGGGCTCGTCCCCGACGACCACCGTGGACGCCTGCGGCTGGAAACCGTCGGCCGAGGTGATCAGGACGTACGGGCCGGAGCCCGGCGCGTCCAAGGCGTACGAGCCGTCCGCCTGCGCCACCGCGCGGCCCAGCTGGCGGCCCGCAGGCGAGATCAGTGTGACGGCGGCCCGTCCGACGGGCGCGCCCTCCGAGCCGCGCACCACCCCGTGCACGGAGGTCCCGCCGGCCGTGGCGACGGGCGTCGACTCGGGGGCGGCGTCACCGGTGTTCCGTGAGGCCGCGTCCGGGGCGGCGGCCGAGGCGCCCTTGAGCGCCACCTCCTTGATGAACAGGGTCACCAGGAACGCCAGCAGCGCGAACGGGGCCGAGTACAGGAACACGTCCGCGACACCGTGCCCGTACGCGCTCTCGATCACGGTGCGGAACGGGCCGGGAAGCGCGTCCAGGTCGGGGATGCCCCCGCCGCCGGTGCCGCCGTGGCCCATCGACGCGCCGCGCGGGCCGAGTTCGGCGAGGCCGTCCTCGACGTAGTGGGTGACGCGGCTGGCGAGCACCGCGCCCAGTGCGGAGACACCGACGGCCCCGCCCAGCGACCGGAAGAAGGTGACGACCGACGAGGCCGCGCCCAGGTCCTGCGGGGCCACCTGGTTCTGGGTGCACAGCACCAGGTTCTGCATCATCATGCCGAGGCCGAGGCCCATCACGGCCATGAAGACGGCGATGCGCCAGTACTCGGTGTCGTAGCGGATCAGGCCCAGCAGGCCGAGGCCACCGGTGACCAGGACACCGCCGCTGACCAGCCATGCCTTCCACCTGCCGGTCTTGGTGATGATCAGGCCGCTGACCGTCGAGGAGACGAACAGACCCGCGATCATCGGGATGGTCATGACGCCGGACATCGTGGGCGACTCGCCCCTGGCCAGCTGGAAGTACTGGCTGAAGAAGACCGTGCCGGCGAACATCGCGACACCCACGAAGAGCGATGCGAGGGAGGCCAGCGTGATGGTCCGGTTGCGGAACAGCCGCAGCGGGACGATCGGGTCGCCCGCCCGGGACTCGACGACCAGGAAGACCAGGCCCAGGGCCACCGCGCCACCGGTCATGGCGTACGTCTGCCAGGACAGCCACGCGTACTTGTCACCTGCGAAGGTGACCCAGATCAGCAGCAGCAAGACCGCGGCGCTGATGAAGAGGGCGCCCGCCCAGTCGACCTTGACGTCCCGCTTCACCACGGGAAGCTTGAGGGTCTTCTGCAGCACGAGCAGCGCGATGAGCGCGAACGGCACACCGACGTAGAAGCACCAGCGCCAGCCGAGCCACTCGGTGTCGGTGATGACGCCGCCGATCAGCGGGCCGCCGACCGTTGCGACGGCGAACGTCGCGCCGAGGTAGCCGCTGTAGCGGCCGCGCTCCCGTGGGGAGATCATCGCGGCCATGATCACCTGTGCCAGGGCGGTGAGGCCACCTACGCCGACGCCCTGCACCACGCGGCAGGCGATGAGCGTGCCGGTGTTCTGCGCGAGCCCGGCGACCACCGAGCCCGCCACATAGATGATCAGGGCTATCTGGACCAGCAGCTTCTTGCTGAAGAGGTCGGCGAGCTTGCCCCAGAGCGGGGTGGTCGCGGTCATCGCCAGCAGGGCCGCCGTGACCACCCACGTGTAGGCGGACTGGCCGCCGCCCAGGTCGTTGATGATCTCGGGCAGGGCGTTGGAGACGATGGTCGAGGACAGGATGGCGACGAACATGCCGAGCAGCAGCCCGGACAGCGCCTCCATGATCTGCCGGTGCGTCATCGGCGCGCCGTCCTCGGAGGCAGAGGTCCCCCCATGTCTGGCGTGGCCGCCCCGCACACCGGTAGGTGTGGTCGTAGCCATGTACTTCCTTGTCTCTTACGTAGGTGTGCGGGCGGTCCGGCGGTCCCCGACGGATTCGCGGAGGCGGGCCAGCAGCGCGTTGAGCCGTCCGACGTCGTCGTCGGACCAGTCCTCGAGGTGGTGGGCGAACAGATCGGTCGTGCGCCGGCCGAGGTCGTCGAGCTGGGCCACCCCCGCGGGGGTGAGCCGCAGGATGCGCGAGCGACCGTCGCACGGGTCGGGTGACCGTTCTATCCAGCCGCGTCCGGCGACGTGTGCCACATGGCGGCTGGTGACGGACATGTCGACGGCGAGGAGCTCCGCGAGCCGGCTGATCCGCATCTCCCCGTACCGGTCGAGGAGGGCCAGCACGGCGGCGGACCCGGACGGGCACTCCGCGGGCAGCAGGCGCGCGACGCTCCTCTTCACGGCGCCCATGGCGCTGATCTGGCGGGCCAGCTCCTCGTACTGACTCCGTTCGGCCACGGATGCACCCCCATCTTGTTGCTTAGGGCAACCATAAAGCGGTTGGTTGCTGCAGGCAAATGAAAAGGGGTTCTTCGGGGTAAAGGAACACCAAAGCCTTTGCATGCGCGAGGTCATGGTCCGGCCGTTTCGGCGGGCAACGTGCGGACGACGTGCGGGTATGCCGCAGGGCGGCCGACCGGGGGTTGGGCGGGTCACCCGCGTTCGCTAGGGTCCTGACCCATGGCACACAACCCCCAAGCGCCCCAGGGTCCCGAGGGCTACGACCCCGCGGGCAGCACGCAGATGTTCCGCGCCTTCGTCGACGAGGGCGGTCCGCAGCAGGGCCGCCGCGCTGCAGCGGCGCCCGCGACGGCCGGTCCGCGGGTCGGGCTGATCGTCGGCATCGTGGCGGCCGTCGCGATCGTCGGCGCGGTCGTCTGGCTCGCGCTCGGCTGATTCCCCCGGAACGGACCTCCACGAGGTCCGGCCGCTCAGGACGGGTGTTCCGTGCGTACGTCCTGCGTCTCCACACGCATGCCCAGCGGCACGCGCCAGGAGTCCACACACACCCGGTACGTCGTCGTCCTGGCCGTGCCCGCGGCGATGGGCGTCGGCAGCGCCTGGGCCGATTCGATCGTCGCCCAGTCGACGCCGAGCGCTCCGATGATGTGCGTGCCGAACACGACGGTGCCCGAACGCACCGCTGAGCCGCCGGTGTTGCGGAGCTCCACGGTGACGTCCTCGCACCACCGCCTGTCCGCGGGCGCCCTCCGCACCTCCGCGACCACCAGTACGGCCGGCCCCGGCGGCGAAGGCGGCGGTTCCGGCGGCGGGGGGACCGGCGGGTTGGTGCCCGGGGTCGGGGGAGAGGTCCCCGGTTCCGACGGCCCAGGCCCTGAGTCCTCGCCCGATCCTTCCTCCGCAGGCCGTTCTCCCGATGCCCCGGGCGTGGCGGGGCCGTCCGAGGCGTCCGGTGCCGCCCCCGCAAGCGGCGCGCCCGCACTCGGGGCCGGCCGCCCGGTGGATCCGCCACCCGGTCCCGGTGCCGCACCGGGAGGCCGGGTGGGAGAACCGCCGTCGAGGGGTACGAGTACGACGTCCCCGGACGGCGGCACGGCGCCTTCCGGCCCGTTCCCGCCGGCTCCGACAGCGGCGTACCCGTCGTGCCGACCGTCGGCCCCGGAGGCGGCGAGTACCCCGCCGAGACAGAGTGCGACCCCTGCCAGCCCGTATCCGACCCGTCGCCGCCGCATCGGCCCAGTTTGTCTGACGACCCGTCACAACGGAACCCCGCGCCGGGAAGTGATACCCGGCCGTTCGGCACGCCGTGGAGGCGTGCGACCGGCCGGGCGGCGTCAGTCGGCGATCAGACCCTCGCGCAACTGCGCCAACGTCCGTGTGAGCAGCCGGGAGACGTGCATCTGGGAGATGCCGACCTCCTCACCGATCTGCGACTGCGTCATGTTGGCGAAGAAGCGCAGCATGATGATCTGTCGCTCGCGCGGCGGGAGTTTGGCCAGCAGCGGCTTCAGGGACTCGCGGTACTCGACGCCCTCCAGTGCACCGTCCTCGTAGCCGAGCCGGTCCGCGAGGGAGCCCTCGCCGCCGTCGTCCTCCGGTGACGGGGAGTCCAGCGAGGACGCCGTGTACGCGTTGCCCACGGCGAGGCCGTCGACCACGTCCTCCTCCGACACGCCCAGTGCCGCCGCGAGTTCGGGCACCGTCGGGGAGCGGTCCAGCTTCTGGGCCAGCTCGTCGCTCGCCTTCGTCAGCGCGAGGCGCAGTTCCTGGAGCCGCCGTGGAACCCGCACCGACCAACTCGTGTCCCGGAAGAAGCGCTTGATCTCACCGACGACGGTCGGCATGGCGAACGTCGGGAACTCCACGCCCCGTTCGCAGTCGAAGCGGTCGATGGCCTTGATGAGGCCGATCGTGCCGACCTGGACGATGTCCTCCATCGGCTCGTTGCGGCTGCGGAAGCGGGCTGCCGCGTAGCGCACCAGCGGCAGGTTGAGCTCGATGAGGGTGTCGCGCACGTACGTGCGTTCGGGGCTGTCCTGATCGAGCGTGGCCAGCCGCAGGAAGAGCGAGCGCGAGAGCGTGCGGGTGTCGAGGGCTTCGGGGGCCTCGGTCGGCAGATCCACGGCCACGTTCACGGACATGGGTGCGGACATGGGTGCGGACACCGGGTCGGGCGCCGGGAGCGCGTCGGGCGAGGGAGCGCTCTGCGTGAGCGTGAGCACCTTCGAGCTGCCCTGTTCTGCGGACATGCCACCCCCTGGAGGTCGCGGACGGTCGCGTCGGCCACGACCATCGGAGGAACGCAGCCTCCACCTGAATACCGGAGGCGGGGCCGCGGCAAACGCGGTTTCCGCAGAATGTCACATGTCGGCAACACGCTGTAGTGACATGTCGACAACGGAGCGTCAGATGAGCGCAGGAAAAAGGGGGTATGCGGCTTTCATGTCGCTCGAAATGGGCCGAAAGGGGGTCTACCCGATTCGGTTACGCTTCGATCCTGTTTGCGGATCTCAGTCGTGCGAAGCTGCGGGCGAGGAGCCTTGACACATGCATCTGAGAGACCCCCAGTTCGGCGCTGATCTGGGACTGCGTCAGATTGCTGTAGTAGCGCAGCAGTAGGATCCGCTGTTCGCGCTCGGGCAGTTGTACGAGGAGATGGCGTACGAGGTCGCGGTGTTCGACCCCGGCGAGCGCGGGGTCCTCGTAGCCCAGCCGGTCCAGCAGCCCGGGCAGTCCGTCGCCCTCCTGCGCGGCCTCCAGTGACGTCGCGTGGTACGACCGGCCCGCCTCGATGCAGGCGAGGACCTCGTCCTCGGAGATCTTCAGCCGCTCCGCGATCTCGGCCGTCGTCGGGGACCGCCCGTGTGCCGTCGTCAGGTCCTCCGTGGCGCCGTTGACCTGTACCCACAGCTCGTGCAGTCGGCGCGGCACGTGCACGGTCCGCACGTTGTCGCGGAAGTATCGTTTGATCTCGCCGACCACGGTGGGCATCGCGAACGTCGGGAACTGCACGCCCCGCTCGGGGTCGAAGCGGTCGATCGCGTTGATCAGGCCGATTGTGCCGACCTGGACCACGTCCTCCATCGGCTCGTTGCGGCTGCGGAAACGTGCCGCCGCGTACCTGACCAGAGGCAGGTTCGCCTCGATGAGCGCGGCCCGGACTCGGGTGTGCTCGGGTGTGCCGGGCTCCAGGTCCTTCAGTTGGGCGAAGAGCACCTGGGTCAGCGCCCTGGTGTCCGCGCCCCGGCTCTGCTTGGCCCGGCCCTCGCTCTCGTTCTGGGGTGGCACTTGAGGCGCAGTACTGGCCGGCACGGTCACGCCACCCCTTCACGGGTCGAACGGCGTCAACCCCAGGCGTCAACGCCGGGTCAACTCATCCATCAAAAGCGGTCATAGCATCACAACACAGGTCCACTGTGTTCAAGCACTCCATGGCACCGTGTTGAGGGCAGGTTGGTGCATAAGTGAAGAAAGCCCCGCACCTCTACGGTGGGGGCTGGAGGGCGTGGGCGGGCGGGCGGCTCGGTGGTCGCGTTCGGTGATCACCCGCGTGGTGACACCTCGCACCGCCGACCGGCTGCGTCCGGGTGGGGCACCACGTCCGGGGGACCTAGTCGACGAGCTCCGTCATGAACTCGCCGACGCCCTGCGCGGCACTCGATATGCCCTCGAAGCCCACCTGGACGAGCTCGGCGGCCCGGGCCGGCGAATTGATGATCGTGTACAGCACGAAGACGACGACCACATAGAGAGCGATCTTCTTCGTTTGCACCACTGGTCCCTGCCTCCCCTGCGGCCCCTGTGCGGACGCGTGAGTCTAACCGAGCGTTCAGGGACCGAGGACCCTGCCGCCGGGGTCCTCCCTCCGGCCGGGGAGGGCCTCCCCACCAGCGGTATCGGGGGTGAACCCGGAGGATCCGGCAGGAATCCGATGGGTGGGGGAACCGTGTCCCGCTGCGGGTCCGCGAGCCGCGTGCTCCTCCCCGGCGGCGGTGCCGGGCCGGCGGGCGCGTTGCCCTCGGGGGAAGCGGTGGGTCCTCGACCCCGGCTCCCCTCGACCGGACGGAAGCCCCGGCCCGATCCCCCGAACGGCCGGGGCCTCCCCCTGCGTGCGCCGTGCCCGCGCCGTGGGGCCGCCCGCGTCCGGGCGCCCGTACGCGGGGCGCACGCGTACACGATGAAGGGCCCCGGGCTAGAACAAGCGACGGGGCCCTTCACAGGAGCGGTAGCGGAGGGATTTGAACCCTCGGTGACTTGCGCCACACTCGCTTTCGAGGCGAGCTCCTTCGGCCGCTCGGACACGCTACCGGGAGAGAGCTTAGCCCAAGGTGGGCCGTGCTCTGAAATCGATATCGATCAGCGGCCGGGAAGGCCGTCCCGCAGCCCCTCCCCGGCATCCCCGCGAGGGCCCCGGAAGAACGCCGTGAGCTGCTGTGCGCACTCGGCCTCCAACACTCCGTGGATCACCTCCGGGCGGTGGTTGAGCCGCCGGTCCCGTACGACGTCCCAGAGCGAGCCCGCCGCACCCGCCTTCTCATCGCGGGCGCCGTAGACCACCCGGTCCACCCTGGACAGCACCAGGGCGCCCGCGCACATCGTGCACGGCTCCAGCGTGACGACGAGCGTGCAGCCGGTCAGCCGCCAGCTCCCGCGCACCGCGGCCGCCCGCCGGAGCGCCAGGACCTCGGCGTGCCCGGTGGGGTCGCCGGTCAGCTCGCGTTCGTTGTGGCCGGCCGCCAGGACCGTGCCGTCCTCGGCCAGCACGACGGCGCCGACCGGGACGTCCCCGGCCAGCGGCGCACGTGCGGCCTCGTCGAGCGCGAGCCGCATGGACGCCTCCCACGGCGCCCTGACGGGGTCCGTCACTAGCGGACGGCCTCCAGCATCTCGGAGGCGCCGAGGGTGTCGGCGATCTCGGTCAGGGCGTCCGAGGTGAGCGCAGACAGCTCCTTGGCGGACATCCCGAGGTCGGCGAGCAGATCGGAGTCGCCGAGCGGTCCGACCGGGACCGCGTCGGAGTCGTCGGCCGTGTCCTCCTCGGCCTCCGGTTCGCCGTCCTCCGTGCCGTCGAGGTCGAGCGAGTCCAGCTCGTCATCCTCCTCGTCCGTGCCGAGCAGCTCGTCCGTGAGCATCGCCCCGTAGGAGGAGCGTGCTGCCGAGGCAGCGTCCGAGACGAAGACACGAGGATCGTCCTCGCCGTCGACCCGGACGATGCCGAACCATGTGTCCTCCTGCTCGATGAAGGCGAGCACCGTGTCCTCGTTCACCGAGGCATCGCGGGCCAGGTCGGCCAGATCCGACAGGGTCTCCACATCGTCGAGCTCTGTGTCGCTCGCTACCCACCCGTCTTCGGTGCGCGCGAGCAGTGCGGCGAAGTACACCGTGACTCTCCCACTGATCAGAGTTGTGACGACCGGCGGAGCGCTGCTCGTGCCCCGCCCACTCGGAATCGTGGCAGAAACAGCGGCTTCGCGAGAGGTCTTCCGGCGTTGCGTCGTGCACGCGTTCAGGGAGAAGACCCGCCGAACGGAGGTGCAGGGGTCCGTCCAGGGGACACCGAGGCTCACCAGCGGAAGGAGCGCATGCGCATCGCCTGGCGCATCCGCGCCGCCCGGGCACGCCGGGGCTGGACGCGGTCGCGCAAGGCCTTGGCCTCGTGGAGTTCGCGGAGGAACTGGGCACGCCGGCGCCTGCGCTCGGCGTCGGTCTCCTCCTGTTCCTGCCGCGGTTCCCGCCGCTGCTCCCGGTCCTGCTGATCCCGCTCCGGCATCGGCCACACCACCTCGGCGCTGGAAGGCTATGTCCCACCTTCCCGCCGGAGGCCGCGGCCACGCCAGCCCCGGCTACTGTTGGGGTCATGCGGATCCACGTCGTCGACCACCCCCTGGTGGCGCACAAACTCACCACCCTGCGCGACCGGCGCACCGACTCCCCCACCTTCCGGCGCCTCGCCGACGAGCTGGTGACCCTGCTCGCCTACGAGGCCACGCGTGATGTGCGCACCGAGCAGATCGACATCGAGACGCCGGTGTCGGCGACCACGGGAGTGAAACTCTCCCGTCCGCGGCCCCTGGTGGTGCCGATCCTGCGGGCCGGCCTCGGCATGCTCGACGGCATGGTGCGGCTGCTGCCGACCGCCGAGGTGGGCTTCCTCGGCATGATCCGCAACGAGGAGACCCTGGAGGCGTCGACGTACGCGACGCGCATGCCGGAGGACCTCTCCGGCCGCCAGGTGTACGTCCTCGACCCCATGCTGGCCACGGGCGGCACTCTGGTCGCGGCGATCCAGGAGCTGATCAAGCGCGGTGCCGACGATGTGACGGCGGTCGTGCTGCTGGCGGCGCCGGAGGGCGTCGAGGTGATGGAGCGCGAACTCGCGGGCACGCCGGTGACGGTCGTGACGGCCTCCGTCGATGAGCGGCTCAACGAGCACGGCTACATCGTTCCGGGCCTGGGCGACGCGGGCGACCGGATGTACGGCGCGGCCGAGTAGCTCGCCGCCCGGGCCCCGGACCGCCGGGACTCCCGGCGCCGGCCCTCGCGCTCCCCGGAGCGGGCGCACGAGGCGTGCGGCGGACCGTACGGCCGCGGGGGAGCGAGGCGTTCAGCCGCACTCGCCCGGCGCGGGCTCGGGATTGGCCAGCGCGGCCAGCGCCCTGTCCGCGACGGGTTTGGTGTTCAGCGTCTTGAAGGCCGTGCCGATGATCAGATCGACGTCCGCGGAGGTGCGGGCGTCGGCCTTCACCTGGGCGCCGGCGAGCTGCGTGCCCAGCACGCCGAACGACCCTTCGTAGGCGCCCGGTGCGCCCAGCAGCAGTCCGGCGCCGGGCACCTTCTTGTCGTACTCCGCCGGGGCGTTGCCCACCTTGCCGATGTTGAAGCCGCGCTTCTGCAGCTCGTCGGCGGTCGCCTTGGCCAGTCCGGTGCGCGGCGTGGCGTTGTAGACGTTGACGGTGATCTGGGCCGGCCTCGGCGGTGTCGGCGCTGCGGACGGCGCGGACCGGGGCTTGCACGCCGCGGCCCGGCTCTTGGCGCCGGTCTTCTTGGCGTCGTCCGAGAAGGCGTCGATGAGCTGCAGCGTTCCCCACCCGCCGAGGCCGATGACGGCCACGGCTGCGACGACTGCGAGCACGACCTTGCGGCGGCGACGGGGGCGGCGCATACGTGGATAGGCGTTGCCCGTGATGCGGTACTTTCCGCCCATGCCTGGGGGAGTGAGCATGCTCATGGGCGCAGCGTAATGCGGTCCGGTGGCTATGCCTACTTAACGATCATCTGCTTGCGTCCGTTTGGACGCGAAGCTGCGCCTTACGGGTCGCGAGGCTGCGCCCGACGGGGGCACGAGGTGCGGCCGGCCGGGTCGCCCGCGGCGGGCGACCCGGGTCAGTCCAGTTCGAGCACGCGGGCGTGCAGCACCTGGCGCTGCTGGAGTGCCGCGCGCACGGCGCGGTGCAGCCCGTCCTCGAGGTAGAGGTCGCCCTGCCACTTCACGACATGCGCGAAGAGGTCGCCGTAGAAGGTCGAGTCCTCGGCGAGGAGGGTCTCGAGGTCCAGCTGGCCCTTGGTGGTCACGAGCTGATCGAGGCGGACCGGGCGCGGCGCGACATCCGCCCACTGCCGGGTGCTCTCCCGGCCGTGGTCGGGATACGGCCGCCCGTTTCCGATGCGCTTGAAGATCACACGGAAAGCCTACCGGGCGAGCGGCGGTCGGCGCAGCCAGGCAGCGCCGGTGGGATGCTGAGCAAAAACCCCGCGAAAGCCTCGCAAACCAGGAAGTAGGGGCCGTGTCATGACTGGGGCCGGGCAACCGATCTCGTCCGCGGGCCCGTCCGGGGTGGCGGATCTCTCCGCCGAGGCGCGAAAGACCGTCTCCGGCTCGCGCCCTTTCCGGGCCGCCCCCGAACCGGGCGCCCTGCTCCACGACGGCCGGTGCCTGCCCGGGGCGCTCGTTCCGGATCCCAGCCCCCTGCGGGCCTTCACCCCGGACGGCGCCAAGACGCTGCAGGCGACGGTGTGGACGTTCCCGGACCGCCCCGACGACCTGTGAGGAGGTCCCCACCGCGCCGGGCACGGGGAGGCGGTCGTCACCGTCCTGAGCGAGCCGGGCGCGCCGACCGCCGCCGCGGCGACGCGGTTGCGGGCGCCCCGGTCGCTGATGGGCCCGGTCGGCGACCCGCGGCGCGGTGGGCCGGCGGACCCGGCAGGCGGACGCCGGCGGGGCTTCGGTGAGCGCCGCCGGCGTCGGGAGCGAGGACCCGTCCCGCGGTTCGCACGGGACGGGTCCGGGGAGCGCGGTCCCCGCTGCTACTCGGTGACCTCGTGGTCGTCGTGCAGACCGCCGCCGCTGCCCGTGTCGCCGTCCGTCGGGACGGTGGCGACCGGCTTGCGCAGCGAGCTCAGGTCGTGCGCGTACGTGCCGGCGGCGTTGGCGATGACGTCGATGTTGACGTCGAACGCCTTCATGTTGACGTTCTTGATGTCGTCGCACTTGGCGTGGTAGCACGCGTCGTACGCGACGCCCGCCGTGCCGCCGAACTTCTCGGCCTGCGCAGCGGACTTGATGCCCTCGGCGCCGGTGAAGGTGCCGCCGGACGGGATGCCGGCCTCGACGAACGGGCCGTAGTCGGAACGGCCCGTGAAGTCCGTGCCCTCGTGGGGCGCGCCGACGCGGTCCATGAACTCGTTGATGTCGCGCTCCAGCTGGGCCGAGCCCGCCGGACCGGCCGGCGCGCCGACACCGTCGGAGTCGTCGCCGTCGTACACGAACAGGCCGTAGTTCGGGGATGCGATCATGTCGAAGTTCAGGTAGAGCTTGATCTCCTTCTTGCCCAGGTCGCTCAGGTTCGCGACGTAGTGCTCGGAGCCCAGCAGACCGTTCTCCTCGGCGCCCCACCAGGCGAACCGCAGCTTGTTGGCGGGCCGCTTCTCCGCCTTGGCGAGCTCCAGTGCGACCTCGAGCAGTCCGGCCGAGCCGGAGCCGTTGTCGTTGATGCCGGGGCCGGCGGTCACGGAGTCGAGGTGGGAGCCCAGCATCACGGTGTTGGCGGCGTTCCCGTGCCGCGTCTCCGCGATGACGTTGCGAGTGGTCCGCTTCTCCTGGAGCTGGCGGATCTCGAAGTCGATGCTCACGGGGCCCTTGGCCAGGTCCTCGGCGAGCTTGGTGCCCTCGGCCTGGGTGATGCCGCCGGTCGGGATCTTCCCGGACTCTGGGGCGCCGAGGGTGCCGGAGAGGCCTCCCTCGGTGTTGTTGTAGATGACCGCGCCGATGGCACCGGCGGCGGCCGCGTTCTCCTGCTTGGCGGCGAACGTGCAGCCGCCGCGCTTGATCAGCGCCACCTTGCCGGTGAAGGTCCCGGAGGCGAAGTCCGCGGGCTCGCAGCCCGTGGTGCCGTCGGCGTCGACGGGGACGGCGGCCAGATCGGCCTTCACACCGCCCACGGGGGTCGACTTGGTGTACGTCATCGCCGATATCGCGATGTCGCGCGGCGCGGGGGAGACCACCGAAAGCTTCTCGGCCTGGGTCTCGGTGTAGATGAAGTCGAAGTTCTGGTACGAGACTTCGTACCCGGCCTTCTTCAGCTGCTGGTAGACGTACGCGGCGGAGGCGTCGTAACCCAGCGAACCGGCGGCGCGGTGACCGCCGGTGCTGTCGGCTATCTGCTGGAACTTCTGCAAGTGCTTGAAGGCGTCCTTGGCGGACGACTTGCGGACCAGCTTCTTGGAGAGCTTGGCCGCTTCCTTCGCCGCTCTCTCGGCGGGGTCGTGCCGGTGAGCGGTTGCGGGCGAGGCGGATGCCAGCAGGAGCGGGGTCGCGAGTGCGGCTGCGGCCACGGTGGCCACTGCTCTGCGATGGGTTGCGTTCACAGAGGTCCTTCCCGGTGCGAACGAGGTTGAGGGGAAGCTAGCGATCTCTGACGTGTTCTGTGAACACATGTGCCGCAACTCACGTGATATTTAGCGACTTTGACATCAACTGGTACGTCTTCGGGCGTACTTATGAGTCATTTGGCCGCCTCCGCCGCGCGCTTCAGCTCCTGCTTGTGCGCACGGACCTTGGCCAGCGACTCCGGACCGGTGATGTCCGCGGCCGAGCGGTAGGCGCGCTCCTCGCCGTACGGCCCCGCGGCCTCCCGCCAGCCCTCCGGCGTCACCCCGTACTGCTTGCCCAGCAGGGCCAGGAAGATCTGGGCCTTCTGCTTGCCGAAGCCGGGCAGGGCGAGGAGCCGGCCGAGCACCTCCTTGCCCGGCGGAGCGTCCTTCCACAGCGCCGTCGGGTCGCCGTCGTACTCGTCCACCAGGTACTGGCACAGCTGGTGGATCCGTTTCGCCATCGACCCCGGATAGCGGTGCACCGCGGGCTTCCGCGACAGCAGCGCGGCGAACGCCTCGGGGTCCTGGGCGGCGATCTCGTGGGCGTCGAGATCGTCCCCTCCGAGGCGCTCGGCGATCGTGAAGGGGCCCGTGAAGGCCCATTCCATCGGGACCTGCTGGTCCAGCAGCATGCCGATCATCAGGGCGAGCGGGCTGCGCCCGAGCAGCTCGTCGGCCTCGGGCTGCTGGGCGAGGTGGATCTCGGGACTCATTCCCCGATGATCCCTCCCGCGCGAACGCGACGCACCCCCGACGCGGCCCTTCGGGGCTTCGCGGGGCCTGTCGGCGGATCCCGGCGGGTGCCGTCAGCCCGGCTTCCGCGCCTCGATCGGGAAGCGCGTCGTCCGGGCCGCGAACGGGCCCTCCGTCGCGATCCCTTCGCGCAGCTCGCGGAGCCGGAGCCGCCGCCACCCATTTGCCCGGGTGCCGGCCGCGCCGTGGTCCGAGGTCCCGCCGTCCCGCGCCGCGGCGGCCGGGGGACTACCCGCGCGCGGGCGACGGGCCCGTCCAGTCCGCCGCCACCTTGCCGAGTCGTACGCGCTGGGGATGGTCCCCGACCGGCACGCTCGCCACCTTGCGGCCGGTGGCGAAGTCGATCGCGGTGACCGAGTCCGATCCGCTCTCGGAGACCACACAGGACTTCCCGTCCCCGCTCACCGTGGCCCAGTACGGCTTCGAGGCCGTGATCAGCGGGCCCTCCTCGAGGGTGGCCCGGTCGACGACCGTGGCGTAGTCGTCCATCGTCCCGGCCACGCAGATCTTGTCGCCCGCGGGGCTCATCGAGATCCCGTGGTGGCGGGAGTCGTTGACCCAGGTGGTGCGGTCCTCGCTGGTCGCCGGATTCTTCGGGAGGGTCTTCCCGCGGGTGATGCGGTCGGCGGCGACGTCGTACTCCAGGAAGCCGTTGAAGAACGACACCTGGAAGTAGAGTTTCGACTCGTCGGGGGTGAAGGCCACGGGCCGGACCGCGTCCGAGAGGTCCTTGCGGCCGAAGTCGTCCAGCCGCTGACGCATGTCGACGACCTTCACCGTGCGGTAGGTCTCGGCGTCGACGACGGTGATCTTGCGGTCGCCCTTGGTGAAGTCCCAGAAGGGGTCGTCCAGCGCGGTGTTGACCTCGCCGATCGCGCTGTTCCAGATCCGCTTGCCGCCGTCGGTGAAGACGTTCTCGTGCGGCTTGTCTCCGGTGGTGAACGAGCCCGTCTCCCGGCCGGTCCGGATGTCGAGGACGTGCACGGTGTTGGACGTCGACGCGGAGACCGCGACACGGGCTCCGTCCGGGGAGACGGCCATGTGGTCGGAGCGGTGACCCGACACCGGGAAGCGCCAGTTGAGCTTGCCGGTGGCCACGTCGACGGAGACGACGTCGGCGAAGCTCGGGCGGGACACCACGACGGCCGACCCGTCCGGCGTCGAGTACATGTCGTCGACGAACTGGTCGTGCCCCTCGCCGACGGACATCCGGATGCCGAGGAAGTAGGCGAGCTTCACCGGGTTGAGGTAGATCTCCAGCATCCGCTGGTCCTTGTCCGGGATCACGTTGATCCGGCCGATCCTGGCGAGGGACCCGGAGGCCTCGAGGACGTCGGCGGTGCCGTCCCAGTTGTTGCCGACGAACAGCACCTCGCGCAGGCCGCCGGTGCCGGAGGCGGCGGTGGTCGTGGTCGCCGCGGCCGGCGCCGGGGACACCGGGACCGCGGCCGCCGGGGCGGAGGCGGCGGTGACCACGAGGGCGACGGCGAGACCGGTCAGGGTCGGGGGAAGTGCTGTCTTCACGGTGCGCTCCTGGGGTGTGGGACAGGAGGGAGACAGGGGATTACCGGCGGTAAGGTACTGGTGGGTCACATGAAAGACCAGAGGTCCGGCAGGACTTCCCGCGGCGGCCGCCGGGAACCGCCTCCGGAACGCGCGTCGCACGTTCCCGGCCCGGGACGCCCGCGTCTGTCCCCGCGCGTCCGCGTCGGCGTCGCGTCTCCGCCGGGCCCTCCGTCCCCGCGTCCGGACAGACCCGCCGATGCCACGTTCCTCGGCCGTGGCCCGTCCGCGTTCCGTACGACGACGCGTCAGGCCGTGTCCCCTCCCGTGCCGCCCTCCTCGCGCAGCCGGGCCGCCCGTATCCGCGGACAGCGCGTCTCGGGGGCGCTGAGGGTACGCGAGGCGGCTCGCCGGTAGGCGCCGCGCGCGGCGGCGGTGTCACCGGCCCGCTCCAGCAGATGAGCCCCTGCGCGTCCACCGGCCCCCCGGACTCCGCCAGGCCGTCGTTGACGGCCTCCATGCGGGGCCGTGGAAGGAGGCCCGCCGGCCATCGCCTCGTAGCCGGTCTGCGAGCCCTGGACCATCACCAGATACTTCATGACCTCGCCCCTCGGCTCTCCCCTGCCGTTCCCCCGCTGCCGCTCACCGCCGGCGCCCGCCCTCCGCCCTCCGCCGACCCCGGGCCGGGTACGGGTACGGCGAAGGCCCCTGGACCGCCGGGGGCGGTTTCCAGGGGCCCTTTCGCAGGCCGCGGTGGGGGTCCGTTCGCGGGGGCGGCGAACGGCCGCGGTCATGGTCAGCGAGCGGTGCCGAAGTCCTGGGTCCAGTAGTTCCCGGGCTGTGCGAGGCCGACGCCGATCTCCTTGAACTCGCAGTTCAGGATGTTCTTCTTGTGGCCCGGGCTGGACATCCAGCCCGCCATGACCTTCTCGGGCGTCTCGTAGCCGTAGGCGACGTTCTCGCCGTACGTGCTCCAGTTGTACCCGGCACGGGAGATCCGGGTGCCCGGGTCCGAGCCGTCGGAGCCAGTGTGGGACATGTTGCGGTGGGAGGCCATGTCCTGGCTGTGGTCCTGGGCGGCCTTGGTCAGCTTCGCGTTGACCGTCACCGGGGAGCATCCGGCCTTGCTGCGCTCGCTGTTGACGAGCTGCACGACGCGCGCCACGGCGCCGGAGGCGGGAGCGGAGGACGCGGGCGCGCTCGGGGAGGCGGTGGGCTTCGGCGCCGCGGGCTTGGCGGGTGCGGGAGCCTGCGGCGCCGGCTCGGCCGGGGCGGAACCACCGGGCTCGGCCGCACCCGGCTCCGAGCCGGGCTGCTCGGCGCCGCCGGGCTCACCGCCGTACTTCTTCTTCCAGTCCCAGCCGCCCTGCTGCCAGGGATTCCCCGACGAGGCGTTCTTCCAGTTCCCCCAGGACCGGCTGTCCCGGCTTTCCGGGCGGTTCTGACCGTCAGGCTGGTCCATACAGGCCATGGCGACGGAAGGCACGGCCACGGCGCCCAGGGCGACGGCGGCGATCGTTATCTTCCGGTAGTGCGTCGTTCTGCGGTGCTTCCTCATGCATGACCTCACTCGGTTTTCGCGGAGCGCCCCCGGGGAACGGTCGACCCGGCACTGGTCCTGTGCTGAGCTGCGGAGACGCCTTTGCGGGCCGCCATTGTTAGAAGCGCCGCGGGGCGTGAGCAATGAGCGCCGTTACTACCTCGGCTCGTAGGGCGGGACGCCTCTTGAAATGGGCTCCCATGCGTGCTGGCCCCGATTCCGGGCCGGCGCGCGCTTCTGCTGACCCGTCAGAAACCCCTGGGTAACCCACAAACGGGCGGAACCGGCGAGCCGGTCGAATAGCCCCATGACGGCCGCGGGACATGTCTCGCTCAAAGTGGACAAGTCTCATTTGTCCAGTCCCGGGCTTTCTACTATTCCGCCGCCCTAGTGTCGAATTCGGCGTGACGGATGTCACGGAATGGGTTGGGGGTTCGCGGAACCGCGACGACCCGGGTGGGGTGGACGCGCGGTCGAGGCGCTCGCTGCGGCCGGCGCCGGCATCGATGGGCGGTGGCGGCAGGTGGGTCGGCCACGGGCGGGTCGGCGGTCGGTCGCGGAGGTCGGCTCGACGGCCAGAGGTAAAGAATTCTTGACTCGGTGTGCGTGCGGCTTGACCCTCGCCGTGTCAGGTTTCTTTCACAAGGGGGAGGGGGTACGGCGTTCGAGGAGAAACGTGCCCGGAACATGGGGGTGGCTGCGATCGCCGCGTACGCGACCTACCTCGCCGTGGTTCTCGGACGGGCTGACGGAGCCGCGCCGGCCGCAGCGCCCTACGCGTCCGCACCGCTCCGGAGCGTGGGCACGGCCATCGCGGTGGCCATCGCGCTCCACGTCGCGATCGCGCCGGCCTCGCCCGGGGAGGCCGGCCCCAAGGGCGAGCGCGACCGGGAGATCGCCGGGTTCGGCGAACTCACCGGCCAGTCCTTCGTCGTTCTGGGCGGGGTCGCCGCCCTCGTCCTGGCCATGGCCGAGGCGGACCACTTCTGGATCGCCAACACCGTCTGCCCGGCCTTCGTCCTGTCCGCGGTCCTCGGCTCCGTGGCGAGGACCGGCTACCGGTGGGGCTTCCAGCCGTGGTGAAACCCACCCGCGTCACGAACTCGATCCGCTCCCTCCGCTTCGCGCACGGGGAGATGACCCAGGCGGGGCTGGCCGACCGGATCGGGGTGACCCGCCAGACCGTCATCGCCATCGAGAAGGGCCGGTACTCGCCCTCGCTCGAGATGGCGTTCCGAATCGCCCATGTGTTCGGAATTCCGATCGAGCAGGTCTTTCAGTACCCGGCCGGCGAACCCGGCAGCGGGGGTGAAGGGGGAAGCACGTGAAGGCCGTCGCACACGACACCTACGGCTCCGGCGGGCGCTGACCCTGGGGAACGCCGGTCCTCGTCGGCGGGGAGGGCGGGGGCGCTGGCTCGGCGGCACGGACCGGGTGCTGCGGGCGCTGCTGCTGTCCCCGTTCGTACGGCAGCGGCTGTGCGGGCTGTTCTCGGCGGAGCGGGTCTAGGGCCTGGAATCGCTGAAGGAGCTGATCGAGGCCGGCAGCGTCACCCCGGTCGTCGACAGGGCCTATCGGCTGAGTGAGCTGCCCGAGGCCATCCGGTACCTCAGGGAGAGCGGGGCGCGCGGCAAGGTCGTGATCACGATGTGACGCCACGACCCGCCTTTTCCCTCCCTCTTCTCCTGTCGGCCTCCTCCTCGGCCTCCGACCCGTTCAGGGCAGAGGCCGAAGGCATGTGTGCACGCCCATAACCGGGCGCCCTGACCTGTCAAGTCCCGAAATGCAGCGGCATGACGTGCATGCGGCGACCGGGCTTTCCTGGGACCGGGTCGGCGGAGAGCACCGTCCTTCCGCATCGAACGCGCCGCTTGCACTGCCGGATGACAGGTGCAGGGGAAATTTCCAAGATCCACAATTCCCGGACCAGAAGCCCATAATGACGAGAGGGAGAGCAAATGAGGACCACCGTCATTTCCCCGATGTCCCCGATCCTGGGGAGAGTGCCGTGACGTCAGAGCTTCCTCCGTCCGAGCGCCCCACACGCCCCACGGGCCCCCCGTCCGGTCCGCTGACCGGCCGGTCCTCCGACGAGCGGGAACAGCCCCCGCCCGGCCCCCCGCCCCCGCCCGGCCCCCCGCAGGAGCCGCCCGCCGCGGGCGGATCCGGTGAGCCGGGCCCGGGCCACGGAAAACCGCCGCTCTGGCGGCGGAGCCGGCTCACGCTGGTGAGTGCCGGCACGGCCGTCGTGGTGGCGTTGGCGGTGATCCTCGCGTTCTCCGTCATGGGCGGGGGATCCCAGCCGGGCGGGGAGATCTTCCTCCAGACCGCCTCGGCGGCCGGTCGTGACCCGTTCACCCCGTCTGTCGCCACGGACACCCGGGACGCCGAGGCCCCGTCCGGTTCCGACACGTCGAGGATCGGCTCACGCACCGTCGCCGTGAACGGCGCGCATCCCGGTCTGTACGGAGGCACGCAGAACGTCGCGAGCTGCGATGTCGAGAAACAGATCACGTATCTCGTGGAGAACGAGAACAAGGGCAGCGCCTTCGCGGGCGCCCTGCGCATCCAGAAGGCCGAAGTGCCCGCCTACCTGCGGTCGCTGACGCCGGTTCGGCTGACCTGGGACACGCGGGTCACCAATCACGGATACCGGGACGGCAGCGCCACCGAGTACCAGGCGGTCCTTCAGGCCGGTACGGCAGTGCTCGTCGACGACCGCGGCGTCCCGCGCGTGCGCTGCGCGTGCGGCAACCCGCTCGCCCCTGCCGTCGCGGTCCAGGGCGAGCAGAAGTACTCGGGCAAGAAGTGGGCGTCCTTCCGCTCGTCCACCGTCGTCGCGGTCGTCCCGGCGCCCAAGCCGATGAAGGCCGTCACGATGTTCGATCCGGAAGCCAAGGCATGGTTCGAGCGCCCGAGCGGAGACGCCCGGGGCCGGAGCGACCACCGGATTCCCGCTCCGAAGGGCCAGCCGCCGGACGCGGCATTCCCGGTTCTGCCCGAGCCTTCGAAGGACTCCTCGGACGTGTTCCCGGAAGGTGAGCCCGAGGGGGAGGACCAGGACACGCAGGACGGTGGGACGGACGAGGACAAGGAGAAGGGCAAGGACGAGAAGAAGAAGGAGAAGGGCAAGGACGAGAAGAAGGAGAAGGAGAAGGGAGACGAGCAGCAGAAGGAGGATGACCCGTCGCGCAAGGACGAGGAGACGGGCAAGCCGTCGGACGAGGAGCAGAAGAAGGAGAAGCAGAAGAAGGACGAGGAGGAGAAGGACGACCAGCGGCAGAAGGACGAGGAAAAGAAGAAGGAGGACGACAAGAAGAAGGACGACAAGAAGAAGGAACAGCCCGTGGCGCCGGACTGGAAAGAGCCGCCATCGCCGGATGAGCCTGAGAAGCCCGTGGCGCCCGAGACGGAACCGGAGCAGCCCCCGCAGGAACAGGACCAGCCGGTCGCGCCCGAGCAGCCACAGCCCCCCTCGCCGCAGGAGCCGACCGAGCCACAGCAGCCGGAACAGTCGGAGCAGCAGCTTCCCGAGTCACCCCCGGCGGAGCAGCCGCAGCAGCCCGACCGGCAGGAGCAGCCGCAGCAGCCTGCTGAGGAACAGCCTCAACAGGAGCCGCAGTACTCGTAGCGCCATGGTCCCGAGCCCTCGGTCCAGGGGCTCGGGAGGACTCCCGTGGCCCGTAGCCCGTAGCCCGTAGCCCGTAGCCCGTCGATGCGTGGATTGCGCCCACTCCATTTCGTTCGCATGTTCGCATCTTGTGCATCGGCGTGCGCCCTCGGTGCCGGCGACCGACCCTGGAGAAGGGCGCGGCCGCAGGAGGTGGCATCCGGCCGTATCCCGGTGGCAACCCCCGAGCGAGCCCGGACCCAACTGGAAGGTGGACGTCGCCATGGAGCAGCCCCCGGTCGTCTCCGCGCAGGAGTGGGAGTCCGCGCGGCAGGAATTGCTCGTCGAGGAGAAGCGGTTGACCCGAGCTCGTGACGAACTGGCCGCCAAGCGCCGCAGGATGCCGTGGCTGGCGGTGGAGAAGGACTACGCATTCGAGGGTCCGGAGGGCAAGGCGAGCCTGCCCGACCTGTTCGAGGGCCGCCGGCAGCTGGTCGTGTACCGCGCCTTCTTCGAGCCCGGTGTCTTCGGCTGGCCCGCCCACGCCTGCCGCGGCTGCTCCATGGTGGCCGACCACGTCGGCGACCTCGCTCATCTGAACGCTCGCGACACGACTCTCGTCTTCGTCTCGCGTGCGCCGCAGCCGGACATCGAGCGGGTGAAGGCCCGGATGGGCTGGACGATGCCCTGGTACACGATCGCGGGCGACTTCGACGCCGACTTCGGGGTGGACGAGTGGCACGGCACGAACGCTTTCATCCGCGACGGCGACAGCGTGTTCCGCACCTACTTCATCAACAACCGCGGTGACGAGGCGCTGGGGAGCACCTGGAGCTACCTCGACATGACCGCTCTCGGGCGGCAGGAGACGTGGGAGGACTCGCCCGAGGGCTATCCCCAGACCCCGCCGTACGAATGGTGGAACTGGCACGACGAGTACGGCGACGACGCCGAACCGGCGCCGGAGTGGCTGGCCAAGACCCGTGAGGCCGGCTGAGCCCCTCCTCATCCGGGCGAGGGCGTCTCACCGGCTCAGGCCGCGGACCACGGCGGCACAGCCGCGAGCGGCCGCGTACCCCGCGATCCCCAGGCCGATCCCGACCAGGGTCAGCACGATCCCGAAGGCCCCGAGTACCACCGACACGGCCGGCGCGGTGAAGCCCCTCTGCACTCGTCCGAGTGCCCCGGAGGCCGCAACGCTGCCCGACTGCTCGTCGAGGAAGAACCGCGCGTCGTACGAGTTCCCCCGGTGGTCGCCGGCAGGAAGAACCGCCCGTTCGGCACGTGCACGTCGTACGGCCGGCTGCCGGGTTCACTTCGCCGCGCATCACACACGGTCCGTCGACCGGCTCCGCGTTCACCGTGATCCGATCTCCGTCGCACACCACGTGATCGCGGCCGGAGAGGATCGCGGTCGGCAGAGACTGGGAGGACAAGGGATACGTCTTCGCCTCGCCGACCGTCGGGCCCCTCAGCCCGAACACCGACGTCCACGTCTGGAAGCGACTGCTGCGGGACGCGGGCGTGCGGGACGGCCGCCTCCAGGACGCTCGCCACACCGCCGCGACCGTCCTTCTGATCCTCGGCGTCCCGGACGTCGTGGTCGACGCGATCACGGGCTGGGAGTCCGGGGGAGCGGCACGTATGCGGGCCTGGTGCATGCACGTGACCGGGACGCTGCTGCGGAAGGTCGCGCAGCAGGTCGGCGAGCCCTCTGGGAGCCGCCCGGAGACGGTGGAAAACCCGACTGAGACGGAAACCGAGACGGACGAACGCCAGAGGGCCGGACCGCTTGCGCGATCCGGCCCTCTGAGCTGGCGGAGGATACGAGATTCGAACTCGTGAGGGGTTGCCCCCAACACGCTTTCCAAGCGTGCGCCCTAGGCCTCTAGGCGAATCCTCCGCCGGAAACATTACATGACGCGGAGGAGTGCTCGCGAACTCGTTCCCCGCCCCCACCATCGGGTAGTCTGTGCGCAGCCCCTCACGTGGCGCTATCTGACTGAACTCCCCCAGGGCCGGAAGGCAGCAAGGGTAGGTCGGCTCTGGCGGGTGCGTGGGGGGCCCTTGCGTTTGCGGTCGTCGCCGTCGGGCGCGACGTCCGGATCCCGGCCCGGTCCGTGGTCCGGATCCGGTCCGCCGTCCGGGCCCCGGTCCGGCGGTGCGGTCGCGGATCCTCCCCCGGCTGCGCCCGTTGCCCGCTGCCCCGGGCGCCCGGTCCCCCGGTGGCCGCCGTGATTGTCGGTGCGCCCCGATAACCTCGTATGCGTGTCGTCCCTTGCGCTGTACCGCCGCTACCGACCCGAGTCCTTCGCCGAAGTCATCGGGCAGGAGCATGTCACCGACCCGCTGCAGCAGGCGCTGCGGAACAACCGGGTCAATCACGCGTACCTGTTCAGCGGGCCGCGCGGATGCGGAAAGACGACCAGTGCCCGCATCCTCGCGCGGTGTCTGAACTGTGAGCAGGGTCCCACTCCCACCCCCTGCGGCGAGTGCCAGTCCTGCCGGGACCTCGCGCGCAACGGGCCCGGGTCGATCGACGTCATCGAGATCGACGCCGCGTCGCACGGTGGTGTGGACGACGCCCGAGAGCTGCGTGAGAAGGCGTTCTTCGGGCCCGCGTCCAGCCGTTACAAGATCTACATCATCGACGAGGCGCACATGGTCACCTCGGCGGGCTTCAACGCCCTGCTGAAGGTGGTCGAGGAGCCGCCGGAGCACCTCAAGTTCATCTTCGCGACGACCGAGCCCGAGAAGGTCATCGGGACGATCCGGTCGCGCACGCACCACTATCCGTTCCGCCTCGTGCCGCCCGGCACTCTCAGGGAGTATCTGGGAGACGTGTGCGGCAGGGAGCGGATCCCCGTCGAGGACGGGGTCCTCCCCCTGGTCGTGCGGGCCGGGGCGGGTTCGGTGCGCGACTCGATGTCGGTCATGGACCAGCTGCTGGCCGGCGCCGCGGACGACGGTGTGACGTATGCCATGGCGACGGCCCTCCTGGGCTACACCGACGGATCGCTGCTGGACTCGGTCGTGGACGCCTTCGCGTCGGGCGACGGTGCCGCGGCGTTCGAAGCCGTCGACCAGGTGATCGAGAGCGGCAACGACCCGCGCCGTTTCGTCGCGGATCTGCTGGAGCGGCTGCGGGACCTGGTGATCCTCGCCGCGGTGCCGGACGCGGCCGAGAAGGGGCTCATCGACGGGCCCGCGGACGTGGTCGAGCGGATGCAGGCGCAGGCCCAGGTGTTCGGGGCCGCCGAGCTAAGCCGGGCCGCCGACCTGGTCAACACAGGGCTGACGGAGATGCGGGGCGCCACCTCGCCCCGGCTGCAGCTGGAGCTGATCTGCGCCCGGGTGCTGCTGCCCGCGGCCTTCGACGACGAGCGGTCCCTGCAGGCCAGGCTCGACCGGCTGGAGCGCGGTGCCGCCGCGTTCACGGCGCAGGGATCCGGGCCGGCGATGGGCTACGTACCGGGGCCGGAGGCGCATGCGCCGATGGTTCCGGGTGGTGGGCCCGCCGCCGCGCGTGCGGCGGTACGGGGCGGGGGAGCGGCACCCGACCAGGCCCAGCCGCAAGCGGCCCCGCCGCAGCCCGCCCCGCCCGAGCCGGCCCAGCAGCCCGCCCGGCCCGAAACCCCGGAGCCCAGGCCCGTGCAGGCCCCCCGGCAGCCCGTCGAGGAGGAGCCCGCCGGGTCCGCGGTCCCGCAATCCCGGACGGACCCGTCCCCGGCTCCCGCCGAGGAGTCCACCGCACCGCGCCCCGGCGCGTGGCCGGGTGCCGCGGCACCCGGCTCCGGTGGTGGTGCCGCCGCACGTCCGGGCGCCTGGCCCTCGGCCGCGGCGCCCGGCCAGGGCGCTCG
>NZ_JASHLT010000061.1:0-35839 GCF_030056615.1 Streptomyces sp. HNM0645
CACCGACCTGTCCGTCCACACCCGCGACCACCTCGACGCCGTCGCCGCCGAACTCAACGGCCGCCCACGCAAAACGCTCGGCTGGGAAACCCCAGCCGAGCGCCTGCATAAACTACTCGCGGCCTGATCAAACCGACCACGTGTTGCGACGATCCCTAGAAACCGCCAACAGCCGGCGCGGGCCCTCATTGGTCTGAACCGCTGACGCCCTACTGCTGAGAGGCCGGCGGTGCCTGCGGCGGCTGTTGCCCGGGGTGGCCGTAGCCGTAACCGCCGGGTGGGACCGGTCCCTGGGGATCGTCCTGACCCGGCCGTCCCGGATGGGGAGGTTGCGCGGGGACGGCTCCGGGCTGCGCCTGCGGCGGCCCGGCCGGGTTGGGCACGGACTGTGCCGGGCGCGGCGGCGTCTGCTGCCACGGCTGCTGCACACCCGGCATCGGTCCGCCGTACGGCGGCTGGCCGCCCTGAGGAGGCTGCCCGGAGTACTGCGGATGCTGCGGACCACCGGGCTGGGGCGGCTGGCCGGGGTGCTGTGGAGGCTGCCCCGGGTGCTGCGGCTGCTGGGGGTCCGGCGCGTAGGGGAGGCCCGGCTGCGGCTGGCCCCCGTACGGCTGGTTGGGCATCGGCGGCGCCATGTGCGGCGGCTGGTGCCCCTGGCCCGCGGAGGTCCACAGGCCCTGCGCCTGCTGGGCCCGGGCGAAGTCCTCCGCGACCATCGCGGACAGGTTGAAGTACGCCTCACGCGTCTTCGGGCGCATCATGTCCAGGTCGACCTCGGCGCCCGCGGAGAGGTGCTCGTCGAACGGCACGACCACGACGCCGCGGCAACGGGTCTCGAAGTGCTGCACGATGTCCTCGACCTTGATCATCTTTCCGGTCTCGCGGACACCGGAGATGACGGTGATCGAGCGCTGCACCAGCTCCGCGTAACCGTGCGCCGAGAGCCAGTCGAGCGTCGTGCTCGCGCTGCTCGCCCCGTCCACGGACGGGGTGGAGATGATGATCAGCTGGTCGGCGAGGTCCAGCACGCCGCGCATCGCGCTGTAGAGCAGACCGGTCCCGGAGTCGGTGAGGATGACCGGGTACTGCTTGCCCAGCACGTCGATCGCGCGTCGGTAGTCCTCGTCGTTGAACGTGGTCGAGACGGCCGGGTCCACGTCGTTGGCGATGATCTCCAGGCCGGAAGGCGCCTGCGAGGTGAACCGGCGGATGTCCATGTACGAGTTGAGATACGGGATCGCCTGGACCAGGTCGCGGATGGTCGCGCCGGTCTCGCGCCGCACCCGTCGCCCGAGCGTGCCCGCGTCCGGGTTGGCGTCGATCGCCAGGATCTTGTCCTGCCGCTCGGTGGCCAGGGTGGCGCCCAGCGCGGTGGTGGTCGTCGTCTTGCCGACGCCGCCCTTGAGGCTGATGACGGCGATCCGGTAGCAGGACAGCACCGGTGTGCGGATGAGGTCGAGCTTGCGCTGCCGCTCGGCCTCCTCCTTCTTGCCGCCGATCCTGAACCGGGCCGAGGCGGAGGGATTGCGGCTCGACTTGGCCTTGGGCTTGGTGTTCCGCAGCAGACGGTCGGACGAGAGTTCCACCGCGGCGGTGTATCCCAGCGGAGCACCCGGAACGGAACGCTCGCGCTGGTCGTGCGCGACGGGCTGGGGCCAGGCCGCACCCGTCCGCGGGTCGACCGGGCCCGCCGGGGGCTGCTGTATCTGCCCGTGCGGATGCGGCTGTCCGGGACCCAGGCCCTGCTGCTCCTGCGCCGGCGACCCGGGAGCGGCCGGCACCGGGAGGTGCGGCGGCTGCCCGCCGTGGGGCGCCTGGTGCGGCGGCTGGGCGGGGACGCCGGGCTGACGGGCCCCCTGCGGGAAGCCGTAACCGCCCTGCGAGGGCTGGGCGTCGGGGCCCGGAGCGGCGGGCGGGAGCGGAGCACCGGGCTGCTGCGCCGGGGGCAGTCCCGGACCGTTTGCCGGCTGGGGGAAGCCGTAGCCGGCCTGCGGCGCCGCCGGGTCGGGGTTCTGTGCGCCCTGCCGGGGCTGGTGGTGCGCCGGTTGGGGGAAGCCGTAACCGGTCTGCGGGCCGACGGGGTTCTGGTCCTGGGCGCCCGGCTGGGGGAAGCCGTACCCGGGCTGACCGGGCGCCCCCGCGGTGGGCGACGGCGGCTCGGGCTGACCGGGCGACGGGTGCCGGGAGGCGGCGGCCGCGGGTTGGACCGAGGCCTGCGGCTGTACGGGCCACTGCGGCGCGGCGGGCGGCGCGGCGGGCGGGAAAGCCGGCGGCAGCGGGGGCAGACCGCCGCCACCCTGCGCGGCGCCGGCAGCGGGAGCCCACGGCTGTGTGGATGCCGGCGCCGGGGAGGCGTCCTGCGGCGTCACCGCAGGGGTGGCGGCGTGCGGGGCGGCGGGCGCGTGGACCGAGGCCTGCGGCGTGCTGTCGGCGGGCGCGGTGTCGCCGGGCGTGCCTTCGGTGGGAGCCGCGTCGGCCGGCCGGCGCTCGTGCGTGGCGTCGGCCCGGTCTGCGCGGGGCTCGGCATCGGCGGACTCGCCCGCCTCGAGCGCGCCGTGGGCCGCGTCCGCGCGCTCGCCCTCAGCCGCAGGGCCGTCCTGGGGCGCGACACCGTCGCCGCTCTGCTGATCGGCGGGGCTTCCGCCCTCGGCCGCCTCGCCCTCGGTGGCCGTGCTGCCGTCGACGTCCTCGGCCCCGTCACCTTCGGCGCGTTCGCCGGGCGCCTCGCCTTCGGCCGCGACGGAGTCGTCGTCGTACCGGCGGTCGGCCTCCGGGGCCGATGGCGGAGCCCCGTCGGCAACCCCGCCGGCCTCCTGCGCCGCCGCGGCGGCCGTCGCCTCGCGTTCCGCGACCTCACGCTTCAGCGCGGCGGGGGAGAAGCGCATCGTCGCCCCGCTCTCCACATCGCCACCGCCGAACGGCCTTGCCGCCGCGTCTCCCGGATCGGCGGAGGCATCGGCGGGCGCTGGACGACCCGGTGCGCCTCCGGCCGCATGAGCCGGATCCTGGACCGGATCGTGAGCCGGGACCTGAGCCGCGGCCGGTGCCGGCCCGGACCCGGGCGCCGGCTCGTGCGGGGGCGCGGGTGCCTGGTGGTACGCCGGCCCGGCGGACGGAGCGGGCGGCGGACGGTGCGCCGGGGCGGGCGCCGCCGGAGGCCAGTTCGGCTCGAAACCACTGCCCGGAGGCAGACCCGGCACGGTGACCGGAGCCCCGGACGGCGGTGGGGGAGTCGCCCCCTGCGTGGGGGAGCCGCCCGCCGGGCTCCCCGACGCGTTCTGCGTGTACCAGGCAGGCGGGGTGTAGTCGATGGTGAACTCACCCGTCATCTCCGAGGGCTCCGCGTCGGACTGATCGTCGACGGGCGTGTTCCAGCCCTCGCGGATCTCGTCCCGATCGCCGTTCACTTTGCCTCCTGTGGTCGAGCACCCTCGTGCCGTGGTGGGTGGGGGCGACCGTGACCGTCGTCGGTCCGCCCGGCTCTCCCCCGTACGACGCCGCGCACCTGCCCGCAGGTTCTTGCTGCGCCCTGACCCAGCCTAATCGCCAACACCGACGGTACGGCAGGCCGGACCGCCCTGGGCGAGAGTCCCGCACGTGACGACTCACCCACGCGTGACATGGGTACACCCGAGCGCGAGGGTCGAACAGGGCGTACTCCCGCGAACGCGTCAGTCCATACGGCGTGCGCTGCCCAGCAGTCCGGTCTCGGCGTCCGTAGCCGTCGTCATGACGAACTGCCGGTCCCCTCCCGTGCACCAAAGGGTCACGCCGTCGGCGAGCGTGGAGAGCGCTTCGGCCTCCGCGCGCGGCAGGTTCATGATGCGAGCGAGCTGAGCGGCTTCGTCCGGAGACACTCGCTGAATGCCGATCAGTCCCGACTTCTCCAGCAGTCGCGGAGCAACAGGACTGAGATAGGGAAGCAGTGTCACGACCGACTGCCAGGGAGCGGAGGCCACTCGGCCACGGGGGGGTCGCATCCCGCAGTCACGCACGACGACCACCGGGCTGCCGGCCGAGGGCCCCTGGGGCGGCACCCTGCCCACATCGTGCAGAGTGATGCACGGCTGCCCGCTGCCCGCCGCCTGCGCAAGGCCCGTCCAGGCAGGCGCACGGCCGGTCTCCACGGCGATACGCGCACCGGTTGCGGCCGCACGCAACGCTAGTACCTGGGCTGTCCACAATCCGCCGATCAGCGTGATGTCGTACGGCGTCGGGCGGTTGATGCCGAGTACCGCGGGCCGACCATCGGCGTCCACGCCGATCACCATGCCGTCGTCACCGACGGGCAGGGCCAGGGCCTCCAGTTGGTCCAGCGGGACTGCGTGACGGTTGCGCCGTGGACCGATGAGACCGAACCCGGTCCGCAGTTTGCCGCCGCGCGCCCGCGGCCCCTGGGTGGACTGCCCGGCTGAGACGGAGGAAGACGGAGATGGAACGGAAAACACGGACATCAGCGCGCACCTCCGAGCGGCAGCGTGGCGAGCATCCCCGGCAGCTGCTCGTGGTCGAGCCGGACCAGCCCGGTCTTCACCCCGCGCGCCGCACGCTCCAAGGCATGACGGGAGCTCACCAACTCCTCGTCGCTGCGTCCGGTGATGCGGACATGCCCGGTGACCGTCACCTCCTGCCGGTCACCATGCCCGAGCGTGAGACTGAACGTCGTGGCGAGCGCGGGCAGCGAGGTGAGCAGCGCGACGAGCTGTGGCATCGACGCGCCGCCGGCCGAACCGCGCCCACCCAGCTGGGGCCAGCGGCCCACCCAGTACGTCGTGTGTTTGCGGTCGTCGACGCGCCAAATGCGCGAAGTCTCATGGGTGCGTCGCCCGGGCACGTCCGCACGGCTCGCCTGCGCAGTCGCCATTGGGTTGGCACACGTGGACGTCGCGATGGCGGAGGTGAGTTCCTGCTCGGTCAATACCGTTGCGCTGAATCCCGCACCGGTCAGCCGGCTCGCCAACTGGTCCGCCACCCGTACCAGACACTTCTGGGCCCCCCGCACGCCTCCACCGCGCGCGGCAACGGCCTCCGGGCACAGCTCCGGATCGAGCTTGAGCGCGATCCAGGTGATCCGCACCCCCGGCGAACCCGTCTGCGCCTGCAGCGGTGCGTAGTTCCGAGCGGCCACCGACTGCGGCGGCAGATGCGGCGCCGGTGCCGGCTGCGTGTGCTGAACTATCTGCGCGGATTCCAACCGGATGCCGTCGACGTCCATCACATCCCGAAGGAGACTCACGGGCAGGGGACGCGCGGCGCGGTCCGGGCGAAACGCTGTTCCCTCCGGCTCCACCTGCAGCAGTGCCGTGAGGAACGTTCCGTCGCCCACCATCCCCACTGGGCGCCGGTCGCGGTCGCTGTAGGAGCACGTCCGCAGGGCCGGGTCGCACTCGACGGCAGGCGCGAGTCCGGGCTCCGTGTCCGGCGGGAGAACCAGCGAAGCCGCTTTGCGGGACCGCGCACGCAGTGCGAGCACGGTGGACAACCACTCGGGAAGCGAGCGGTGGTGCCTGCGGGCCACTGCCAGCAGTACCAGCAGCGCGGCCACCGCCCCCGCAGGTACGAGCAACAGCGGCTCGAGGACCCAGGCGACGAGGAGGACCGAGGCGGCGCACTCGATCAGCACAAGCTGTTGCAACCGGAATGAACCGGCGCGACCCTGACGTGCCTTCAGGCGTGGCGCCACAGTCGCCTGCGGCACCGAAGGCGCCGACGAGGAGCCGGGCGCCGCAGCTGCGGCAGGCGCGGAGGACCGCGCGGCGGAGGCCGCCCGCCTGCGCGTCGTGGAAGCCATGATGGAGAAACCCCCAGTTCGTCCCGATCGCCCTGGCCTGCCGGAGCTTTGGCGGCCGCATCACCCTACCCGCCTGCCGGGCGCTCTCGATCAACAGGCATAGTAGGGGGCCGGTCCGACAACTGGCCCGGGGGGAACGTCACACCACCGGGGCGCCGGAGACCGCGGCTGTTTCGATCAATGGGGACTCATGGCATCACGGCGGGATGAGCTCAACGCATACACCTTTGCGAAGAAGCGCACGGTGGCCGCATTCCTCCAACCCTCTCCCACAGGCACCGAAGAGGGGGCGCCTCGCCCGCTGCGTGCCGTTGTTCCGGGTCTCGTGGTCGGAGCACTGGTCCTGGCCGGCTTCGGTGCCTGGGGCATGTTCAAGCCGAAAGCCCCCAAGGACTGGGACCGGCCCGGCACCAAGGTCATCGTCGGCAAGGAGTCCACCACCCGCTACGTGGTGCTGACCACCGGCAAGGGCAAGGACAAGAAGACCCTGCTGCACCCGGTGCTCAATCTGGCCTCCGCACGACTGCTGCTTACACCACAGCAGTTCGCCGTGATCCAGGTCAGCGACGACATCCTCGATGCGGGCGATCCGCCGCGCGGGCCCATCCTCGGTATTCCGTACGCCCCCGACCGGCTGCCCAGTGACAAGGAGGCGGCGAAGCCCAAGCGCTGGGCCGTCTGTGAACAGCCGGGCGGAGGCAAGGGGGCAAACGTGCAGAAGGCCACGTTCGTCCTCGCCGAACGCGACATGTCCCGGACGGAGGGCAGGGAGAAGCTGACCGGTGGTCAGGTGCTCTACGTGAAGAGCGGTAACGGCGCCCGCTATCTGGTGGACGCGGGCGGCACCAAGTACCTGGTGCGTGCGAAGGGTTCTGACGCCGCCGTCCTCACCCGTGCCCTGGTCGGCAGCAAGCAGCCGCAGGCCGTCACAGACGACTGGCTGGCCACACTGCACGACGGCAGCCCGGTCGACTTCCCGGAGATCCGAGGCACCGTCGGCGCGAGCGCGGGAATCGGTGGCGGACTCGACGAGAGCGAGGACCGGGTCGGCATGGTCCTGCGGGCGCAGACCGGCTCCGGGCCGCAGCACTACGTCGTGCTACCCGGAAAGGTCCAGCCGGTCTCCGACTTCACGGCCTGGCTGCTCATCAACTCACCGCAGACCGACGACCTCGACATGGACGGCAAGGCCGCCACTGTGGACGCGGCGTCGTTCGAACCCGAGGCAGAGGCCTTCGGCGCAACGTACCGCTGGCCGTCGAAGCGGGCCGAGCAGGTCAACTCCACGGGCGGCGGCGGCGCCAGGGACACGGTCTGCAGCGTCCTGCGCAAGGTTGACGACAAGGGACGTACGAGCCTGTCGACCTGGGCCGGTACCGCGTACCCGGCGGAGATCACCGCCAGCGGCACGAGCACCTACGTCACCCCCGGCAGCGGCCTGCTCTACACCCAGGTACAGGGCAAGCAGACCGCGCCCGACGGCTCACTCTTCCTGGTAACGGACACAGGTCTGCGGTACGCGGTCCAGGCGAACGGGGACAGCGACGCGGCCCGCTCCGGCATCGGCACCGGCGAACAGCAGAAGCAGCAGGACGGCCGGCCCGAGCCCAGCCAGGCACAAGTCCGCCTCGGCTACGAGAAGGTCACGCCCGCTCTGGTACCGATCAACTGGTCGGAGTTCCTGTCCAAGGGGCCGCGGTTGGACACCAACAGCGCCCGTCAGCCGCAGGGTTCGTGAGGGGTGCGCCAGTGACGTACCGCACGACCGCCCTGCTGGCCGTCGCCCTCACCGGTCTGATCGCCCTGCCGTCGGCCGCCTACGCGGCAGATCCTCCCGTCGGCGCCGAAACGGCGCTGAACGGCAACGGCGAGTGCACCTTCCCGATGAAGAAGCAGATCGCCGACACTCCCTGGCCGCTCCAACGGGTACTCCTGGACGAGCTGTGGCAGGACACCAAGGGCAAGGGAGTGAGGGTCGCCGTTATCGACACCGGCGTCGACGATGTCAATCCGCAGCTCAAACAGGCTGTTGACGCGTCGGCCGGCAAGGACTTCCTGAAGCCCGACAAGGACTCCCGGGACGCCAAGCGCGGGAAGACCGACGGCACGGTCGACGACGTCGGCCACGGCACCAAGGTCGCCGGCATCATCGCCGCCCGCCCTCGCAACGGCACCGGCTTCGTCGGCCTCGCCCCCGAGGCCACGATCATCCCGATCCGCCAGAACGATGAGAGGAACAGCGGCAAGTCCAACACGATGGCGCAGGCGATCGATCACGCCATCGCCGAGAAAGCCGACGTCATCAACATCTCCCAGGACACGACGCAGCCGCTGACCGCGCAGTCGGACCTGGGCAGGGCGGTCGCGCGTGCCATCGGGAACGACATCGTCGTGGTTGCCTCGGCCGGCAACGACGGCATCAAGGGCGAACTCAAGAAGACCTACCCGGCCGCCTTCGACGGCGTGCTCGCCGTCGCCTCGTCCGACCGGAACAACGAACGCGCCCCGTTCTCGCAGGCGGGCGACTTCGTGGGGGTCGCGGCACCGGGTGTCGACATCGTCTCCACCGTTCCGGGCGGCGGGCAGTGCGTCGACAACGGCACCAGCTTCTCGGCCCCGTACGTCGCGGGCGTCGCGGCGCTGCTGCGCGCGAAGTACCCGAAGTGGAAGGCGCACCAGGTCGTCGCGCAGATCGAGCAGACGGCGGAGCGCTCCATCAACGGCCGTGACAACTACGTCGGTTGGGGCGTGGTCGACCCGGTGCGAGCTCTGGACGGCGCCGCCGGCCCCATCGAGGCACCCACCCCGGACCCGGGCCCGCCCAAACCCCCGGCGCCGGAACCGGCACACCTGGCGATGAGTGAAACCCCGCAGGAACGCGACGAACGCCTGGCGACGTACGCCCTGGGCGTCGCCGGGGTCCTTGTCGCGGTGGTGGGGGGCACCGCGACCGTGATCCGGGACACCGGCCGCAGACGCCGAAGGTACGGCCATGCAAAGTGAGTTGGCCCTCACCACGGACTCGTAACTCGTGTTGGGTCGTGAGCGGGTATTGACTAGAGTGGTGATCGGATTCGCGAGTGTGACGAGGGGGCACTGAAGTGGAAGCGCCGATCGGGGGCGGCAAAGGTCTGGATGTCAAGGGGGTAACCCTCCAGACGTTCCAGAACCGCATGGACGAACTTCTGACCTCCCTGGCGGAGTCGCCGGCGGAGCACAAGAAGATCGGTGAGCAGAAGGTCACCACGGATTCCTACGGCACGGGCTTCAGCGCGGCCACGGACCTCCACGCCGCGTACGAGAAGGTACGCGCCCGCCTGGAGGGCCTGTCGCGGACGTTCGGTGAGACGATCGAGGCGCTGGGCATCCGCGTCGCGATCGCCGAGAAGGGCTACGCGGGCGTCGACCAGGAGGAAAGGGACCGCTTCGCGGAGATCCAGAAGCGGACCGAGGACTTCTACAAGCCCGACGCCACTCAAGACGGCGCGAGCAAGGACGAGGCCAAGCCGAAGCAGCGCACCGACACCGGCGATTCCGGCGGATTCAGCTGACGGGGGAGTAGGAAGACATGGCAGGAAGCGAGTTCGAGGGCAAGTCCCTGGACGCTCTGTACGCGATGATCGCCTCCGCCAAGCCGGGCGAACTCACCGCGGTGGGCGACGCCTTGGAAGCGGCAGTGCCGGAGATCATCAACATCGCCACGGATCTGCGCCTCTATATCGACAACGTGAAGTGGCAGGGCGAGGGCGGTGACGCCTTCCGCCTCTGGGGCGCCGACATGGTCTCCGAGACCCTGAGGCTCGGCGACTTCACCCAGGTCGTGGCCAGCGAGATGCAGCGCGCGGGTCAGGCACTGAGCGAGGCCAAGCAGGCCATCCCGAAACCGGCCGGCATGTGCTTCGCGGACCCGGAGAAGGAGAAGGCCCGTATCGAGGCGGAGACGGGCCCGAAGCTCCAGGAGGCGATCCATCAGCTGGAGCGACTGTCGTCGTACTACAAGACGACGCAGGACCGGATCGCGACAGAGCCGGAGCCGGAGTTCAAGCCGCTCGAGGCACAGCGCTCCGGGGAACGCGCCTACGGCGCAGGGGCTGGTGCGGGCTCCACCTACTCTTCCGGTTCAGCCTCCTTCGGTGGAGGCCAGTACTCGACGACAGAGGCAGTCCCGGCGAGCTCTACCAGCCGGGGGCAGGTTTCGGAGCCGGTAAGCCGTCCGTCGGCATCGCCGGCGCTGGAGGCCCCCGTTGGCACGAACCTGGCCACGGCCGGCACGCTCCCCCCGGAGACATCCACCCGCCCTGGACCGCCGGCCCCGGTAGCGCTGCCTACGGCTGGTGGGTTGAACACCCAGCCCGGTCCGCTCGTCCCGCCCGTCGCACCGGTGGTGGGCCCGCAGACCGGCGGTGGCCCGTCCCGAGCGCCGTCCGTTCCGGCCGGCACCGGGGGACCGCGCGGTAGCGGTCCGTTGGGCGCATTGCCGCCTCGCGTCGGCGGGGGTGAGGGCATCGTCGGCGGCAAGCAGATGCCGGGCCGGGCCAGCGGCTCCATCGGGCCTCGGTTCCCCATGGGAACCGTGGTCGGTGAGGAGCGTGCAGGGTTCGGACGTGGGGCTGGGATGCCTGGGCACGGTGCCGGAATGCAGGGCGCACCCGGTGTTGGTACTGGTGCGGGTGGTGGCCGTCGGCTGGCGAGCCAGCCCAGTGGAACCACCGGTGCCTCTGCTGCGTCCGGGATCAGTGGGCGTGGCGCCTTCACCCCCGGCGGGTCCGGTCTGGTCCGTCCGCCTGGCACGACCACCTCGTCCCAGGAAGAGCGAAGGGCGTCCGCCGCGCGTCCGGACTACCTGGCCGAGGACGAAGAGACGTGGGCGATGGGGCAGCGCAAGATCGCCCCTCCCGTCATCGACTAGGAGCTCCCCTGATGTCTCCCCTTGCCCGACCCTTCCGTACACGTGCCTTCGGTCTTCTCGGCGCCCTCACGGCGGTCGTCGCTTCCTGGACGGTGGTAGCTCCCGCTGCCCATGCCGACGACATGCGTTCGCGTCAGTGGTACCTGGACGCCATGAAGGCCGACGAACTGTGGAAGGTGTCCACGGGCAAGGGGATCACAGTCGGAGTCCTGGATACGGGCATTGATTCAACGGTGTCTGAGCTCCATGGCGTCAAGGTGCTGCCGGGCCGTAATTTCTATGGCGAAGGACCGGGTCGTGTGGACAACAAGGACACTGATCGGCACGGTACCAACATGGCCATCACCATCGCGGGTAACGGGGCAAACGGTGGAATCAAAGGCCTCGCACCCGACGTAACCATTCTGCCGGTGAAGACAGGCTCAGCCGTGGACGTCGGCAACGTGACGGCCGCCACCGAGGGCATCCGGTACGCCGTCGACAACGGCGCTCGAATCCTCAACATGTCCTTTGGCGGCTACAGGCAGGATAGAGCCGAGATCGGACGATGGCAGGCGGCAGTGGATTATGCCCTCCAGAAGGGGGCCCTACTCTTCGCTGCTTCAGGTAACGACGGTCTGGAAACGGACAGTTATCCGGCCTCGGCCCCCGGCGTGGCCGCAGTAGGAGCCCTGGACAACAAAGGCAAGGTCACCAAGTTCTCCAACCACGGTGACTACGTGGCGCTCGCCGCACCCGGCGACGACATGCCTGGTCGCTGCTCCAGCGACAAGAACACGTACTGCGAGACCTTCGGCACCAGCCAGGCCACCGCCGTCGCCTCCGCCTCCGCCGCGCTCATCTGGTCCGCCCATCCTGACTGGACCGCCAACCAGGTCCTGCGCGTCATGATGGAGACCGCGGGCCACAACGGTCCCGTCCCCAGCAAGTACATCGGCTACGGCTCCATCCGCCCTGCCCAAGTCCTCCTGGAGGGCAAGGGCGACCCGGGCCCGCCCGACGTCAACCCGCTGCTCGCCGCACGAGCGAGCCAGTCACCCGCACCACAGACCTCCCCCTCTCCTGAGAGCACGGGGGCAGGCGACAACGGCCAGCCGTCCCAGGAATCGCCGTCCAAAGCGCCTGAGGCGGCAGCCGGGTCCGATGAGGGCGGCATACCGCTCTGGGCCATCGTCGCCAGTGCCGCCGCGGGCGTCGTCATCATCGGCGTCGTAGCGGCGGTGAGCGTACGCAGCAGGAGAGCGTAGCTACACGCATGACGACAACTCCAACAACAAGGAGCTTCATATGACCAGCCCCGCAGGCGGGTTCGGACTTGCCGACGATCCGGTCGTCCAGGCGAAGAACAAGATCATGGAGACCGGCACCGAGGTGAGCAAGCAGGCTCGCGAGCTGGCCAACATCCTCGAGACCTGCAGCGCGGGTTGGACCGGTGTCGGTGCCGCGGGATTCAAGAAGGCCCAGGTCCTGCTCAACGAGGACCACGACACGATCCGCCGGCTGCTCAACGTGCTGCTGAACGCCGTGGGCGAGACCAAGAACCTCAGCAACGCCAACGACGACGAAGTCCGTGCTTCGTTCGCCGCTGCCAATTCCGCTCTGAACAACGTCTGAGCGATACCGACGCGCCACGTTCACTGAAACACCGCGAGGAGAACATCATGGCCGACGACATCGGCACCAAGGTCCGGTATGAGAGCGTCCAGGAGATGGCGAACCGCATTCGCACCGTCTCGAAGAACATCGTCAACGACCTGGTTGAGATGGACCAGGCGCTCAAGGTGGTGACCGGCACCTGGGACGGTGAGGCGCACCGCGAGTACGAGATCCTTCAGGGCAAGTACAAGAAGCGCGCTGAGGACATGAGGGACCGTCTGGAACTCGTCGCCCAGATCGTCGAACGGGGCAAGGACAGCTACCGGGCAACGGACATCAAGGGTTCACGGCTCTTCACCGAGTCCTTCTGATACACACCCCCACGGGGGTACGAGAAGGGGCCCGCTCCACCCGGAGCGTGCCCCTTCTGGCGTGTTCGGGACCGGCTTGGTTCTCAACGTCGGTCGAATGCCCCGCCCACGGTCCCACGGGTGGTCCAGGTTCACCGACTCCGTGGGACACCCCCTGGCCCCATGGCGCGGACATCGGACCGGTGCAGTTCACTTGTCGGGGCCGGCGTTGGAGGTGTCGGGCGCGCTCTCGGTGGGCTGTTCCTCGTCCCTGTCCAGCACAAAGGACCCACGACCCGGCACAGTGCGGACGTACCCCAGCTCGGCGAGCAGCGCGACCACCTTGCCGGCTTCCGGCGCTTCGCTCGCCGTACGGGCTGGACGTGCGGCTGGACGGCGCCGACACAGCTCTGGTCCGCCCTTACCTCGTCGCGGACGAGGAGCGGGCGCGGCGACTCACCGTGGCCCCGGCGGCGGGCCGATGAGTGCGGAGCCCGTCTGCTTCCGTTGCGGTGATCGGCACGGCCCCTGGCGGCCGACGGGCGAGCATTACCCGTCCGGCGAGCCGGTGCTCGTATGCACCGCCTGCCCGAGGCTAATGCGCGGAACCGCCCGCCGCGCGGTGCGGATGTGTGCGCTGCGAGACGCTGACGGACGCCCCGGTCGTGGTCGCCGAGGTGCACGCGGGCTCGGGGCCGGGTTTCAACGTCTTCGCCTGTCCGGCGTGCGCCCCGCTGCTCCCGAAGCCGCCGGACGCGTTCGACCTGCTGGCGATGGGTCGGCACGGGCGGCTGGTGGACACGGAGGAAGAGAAGCGGCAGCCCGACCGTGGACATGACGAAGGGGGAGGGGCCCCCTCCGCAGAGCGGACCCCTCCCCCTTCTCGAGTCGGCTCAACTCACTGCAGGTCGAACTCCCCGTCCTTGGCGCCCAGGACGAACGCGCGCCACTCGGCCTCGGTGTAGCGCAGGACGGTCTCCGGGTCCAGCGACGACCGCATGGCTACGGCGCCCCCTGGCAGGTAGGCGATCTCCACACGTTCCTCGTCGGGGCTCGTGCCCGGGGCGCCCTGCCACTCCACTTCACTGATGTCGAGCGCGTACAGTTCGTCCTTCTCCTGCTGAGTGCCCATCAGGCGCTTACCCTTCGTGCCGGTGGCGGTGGTGCGGCGTTGCGGGTCCAATTATCCGCAGGTCGAGGCGGCGTGGTGCAAGAACGGCCGACGAGCACGACCCGCCGGCTTACCCTGCGTGTCAGCCACCCATGACCTGGCTGCGGAACTCGGACATGGACATGGTCTTCTCCTTCGGCGGCAGGGTGATCGAGAACTTGTCCCCGAACGAGTCGTACGTCGTCGTGCTGGTCCGCCCGTCGCGCGAGGACTCCAGCAGGAGCAGATGCGAGGCGCCGCTCTCGATGAAGTAGGTGTCCTCCGCCGCCCCGGCGGAGACCCGGACGGCTGTGGTCTGCTTGCCGTCGAGCTTCCGGTCCTTTTCCGGTGCGAGTTCCGCCGTCTCGGAGATCGTGTAGTACACGTCGCAGCCCTGACCGGACTCGGTGGTCACGAAGACGTCAGTAAGGGCGTCGGGCACGGTGATCTGCTGCCCCCGCTGCTTCAACGCGTCCGCGAAGAGCGGGGCGCTCGTGTAGGTCGTGCCGTCTTTGCAGTACATCTCGCCGGACGTACCGCCTCCCGACGCCTCCAAACGGAACCCCTGCTCGGGGTCCGACCACATCTCCTGCTTCCCGCCACCGAACGCGGTGGTGGTGCCGGAGGAGTGGAAAGTGGTCTCGCGCATCGCCGTGTTGGCGCTCTTGACGATCTGCGTCGCCCCACCGCCCGACCCACCGACCTCCCCAGCGCCGGCGTCCTTGCTCGAGGCAGCGCTGTCGGTAGGCGTGGTGCCGCCTTCATCCTTTGCACAACCGGTCACAAACCCGGCGACTATCGCCAGGACGGCGAAGGAACGAAACACAGGCCGGATACGGGAAATCATTGATCTGTCACTTTCGGTATGAGGTGGAGTCCGTCTGAAATTCTGACGGTGATCTGCCAGGTGCCTGAATTTGCACGTAGATACTGTTCGTGGACGTCGAGGGCATAGTCCGCGAGCGCGGTGGCGAGAGGGAGGCTGAGCGCGGGGTCGAGTGTGAGTTCTTTCAAGTCCCCGAACCCGCGGGCGTTGTCTCGAGCATGGCTCTCCTCGTTCCACGTAGACAGGGGTCAGTTGGTGGTATCGGGCAGTACCTCTGCGTGGTGCCCGTCCCGCAGTCGTGGCCATGCAGAAACCAGGGCCGAAGCCATCCCTCTGTGCGAGGCTTCGGCCATTGGTGTGCCGGATGTGGATGATGCTCGACTCGTATCGGTTCTCCGCCGGGGCGTGATTACCGAGTGGAATCAGCTGCGAGGGACCTTAACCGCGGGACAGCCGTACTGCTTTCCCGCCGCGTCGAGGAAGGACTGGAACATCGCCTGGGACACCGCGGTCCAACGGCCCTTCCCTTCGTCGAGAAGAACGGAGGTGTACGTGTCATCCTGGCGCATACCGAAGTAGACATCCTTCCCGCTGCACTTCAGGATGGCCCGGCTGTAGCCGTCGATCTCACCCTGCCCCTGCGGCAGGTCCTTCCAGCCCGGCGTCCGCCGCAGGACATCGTTCACGATGCTGGGGTCGGACGTCGTGGAGAAGGAGACCTCCGCCTCCGCCGAACCGGAGAAACGCAGATCGCAGGTCCAGGAAGCGGAGGCAGTCCCGCTGACACGTTCCGCACCGGGCGTCACCTCCCCGTCGATGAGAGCATCGGCCGGGACCGCGAAGCCCTGCATTCCGCATGCCGAAGCCGTGTCTAGCTGCTTCTCCTCACCGGGGCCCTGCAAGGTGGGTCGCGTATCCCCCGCGCCGAGGGAGCAGCCCGCACTCTCGGTGACGCGTGCGGCCGCCTTGACAAGCAGGTCGGCCAGCTTGGATGGCTCCGCCGTGCCGCGTTCCAGACGCGCCTCGACCACGGTGACCTCATGTTCCGCCGGGAGACGCCGCCGGCCCAGTCCGAGGAAGCCCGCCTTGTCTCGGCACGAGGTCGGGAGCATGACCCAGCCGCGATCCGCCGAGACAGCGCCCGTGACGTTCCCCGAGAGATAGGACAAGGTGGCTGGGCTCTTCCAGGTCCTCGTCTGGAAGGCGAAGTCCGGGGCATACACCGCGGTATGCACATCGACCTTCATGGGCTCGGCACCCAGGAATTTACTCGTGCGCTCGACCGTGCAGCGGAATTCAGGCAGGCCCGTCGTACCAGATGACGAAACGCTGGAAATCCGTCCCTGCGTGTCCAATGCCGACGCCAGGTCCGACGGCGTCAGTTTCCCGTTGCAGAAACTGTCGTCGCCGAACAGGTTGGTGTTCCACCACGAGTACAGCCCAAGTGCTGTCGTCAAGGTGAGAACGCCGGTCGTGACCAGGGCCGCAATACGCTTGCTCTTCATCGAGGGAAGACTTTCTGTGCAGGTGCGGATGTGGCGGGTTGCGTCTTACTTGCGCTCCCTCAGGGCATCGAAGGCGATCTCGCGGGATCCGTTGTAGCTCTGTCGGGCTTCGTTCTGGACAACCTTCAGAGACTCGGAGTCCGTGGTGTGGGTGTTGGTGTTCCACTCCGCGAAGAACTTGTCGAGCGCGTCATGTGCGGCGTCGTTCTGTGCACTGAGCTTCTCACGCGCCAGCATGCCGTTCTCGGCCTGCACCGCCGTCATCCACTGGTTGAGCGAGATGTCTACCGAACGCTGGGCGATGTCACCGATGACGGGAATGCCCGTGATCGCGCCGCCACCTATGTGGTAGCCGTAGAAGCGCTTGTCGCCGGCCTCGGAGTTGGCGGCGTCCCGCTGTCCCAGATCGAGGTCGCCGCCGACCGCTGTGATCGTTCCGAAGACTTCACCGATCCGCTGGGCGCGGTTTTCCAGTGTCTTGGGGTTGGAGAAGTCGCCGTCGGCCAGTTGCTCGGCCATATAGCCCTGCTGCGCCTGGTAGATCAGGTCGAAGTTCTTGGCTTCCGTTGAACCATCGGGCACGTCAGAGACGCCACGCATCAGGCGCAGCAGGCTACCCCGACTGTTCTGGATCTGTGATTCGTCACCGTCTGCCAGCTCGTCGCCCTTGCCCGTCCGGCCTCCTGGCCCTTCACCGGCGATGATGTCGACCACGTCGGGTGAGTACGCGGCGAACGCACGGGCGAGCGGATCCCGCATGTTGGCGAACCCATCGCTCTTGAGGAGCTCGTCGGCCCTGCCCAGACGCTTCTCGTCGCCTTGCTTGCCCTCGGCTACGCCGTAGTCCAGCAGGTTGACGGTGTCGTGCATGATGCGTGCCTGAGCGTCGGAGTGGCGCCCCAGCTCCGCCGGTGTGCCCGGCGCTTGTCCGGTGGTGCCCGCCTCCAGCGCCAGTCCCAGTCCGGACCGGACGTCCACGTCGGAGGCGTCCTTGCCCGTGACCTCGATGTTGACGCGCCAGTCGGTCGTGTTGACGATGTCCCAGTCGCGGTCCTTCAGGAGGTACTTCAGCCGGTCCTTGTCGCCGTCGGCCGCCGGGTCGAGGTAGCCGGTCGCCGCCTCGGGGTCACGGCTCATCACCCTCAGTGCGCCGTCGACCGGGTCGTTGGCGAACCAGCCGTCATCCTTGCCCTCGAACTTGCCGTGAAGGTCCCAGATGTCCTTGTCCTTGCCCTCAGCGGCGATCATGTCGTCCGTGAGGTCGCCGAGGAACTGGGGCGAGTAGCCGCTGCCCTGCTGCATGAGGGTCACAAGACCCTGATAACCCCGGATCTCCTGGTCGTGGCCCCGACCGATGGCGATCTTGTCGCCGGCGACGTCCAGGTCGTACTTCTCGACTCCGGCCTTCTGCAGGTCGATCCGGAAGTCGTTGTAGAACTTGGCTTCGTCCGTCTGAGACCACTTAGCGAACTCGTCCTTATAGGCCGGTGTGCCATAGACGAGCTTCTTGCCGTCGGCGTCCTTGAAGTCCGGTACGCGGGTGGCGGTGGCCAGCGTGTTGGCCAGGCTGTGGTTCGCCTCGCCGTAGACGCCCTTGTTCTTGTTGTCCGAGTGCGCCTGGTCGTTCAGCTTGTTGGCGAGCGTGATCGTTCCTTCAGCGCCCAGCCTGTTGAGGAAGGTCTGGCCGAACTCCGTCCGATGGGCGAAAGCGGGGTTGTTGTTGTCACGGAGCGTCCGGTTGAGCTCAGCCACGTCCGCCGCGGAGACCTGCTCGCCGCTGTTGATCCTGGTGGCGATGTCCGTGGCGTTGCGCGCCTCGTACTCCTCGATGTCGCCCTGCGCCTTGGCGTTGAAGCCGACGCCGGCCGTCTCGTCGTTGCCGCCGTACCCCTCGTCCTTGACGACTCCTTCCAGGGCGATCTTCACGCCCCCGTCGGCGTCGTCGAACGCCTGAACCGCGTCCTTGATGCGCTTGGTCCAGGCTTCTTCGCGCTTGCGTTTGGCTGCTTGGGCCTCGGGGACGTGGGACAGTTCGTTCTGTTCCATGCGGCTGATGGACTTGGGGTCGCGCGTGGCCACGCCGTTCTCGTCGATCAGCATGTGATCTTCCTGGGCGGCCTTGATGATCGAGTCCAGTCGGCCTTTGAGCTCAGTGAACTGCTCGTGCGCGTCACGCAGGAGCTTGGCTATCGCCTTCGCCTGCGTCTGTGCCGCCGCGTACTCGTAGCGGGTGGCGGCGAAGTTCGTGTAGGCGGTGCTCACGGTGACGCCGGTCCAGTCCGGGCCCATCGTGATTTTCTGGACGCTGTCGCCGTAGCTGGTCTCGACCTTCTTGAACTCGCGTGCCACCTCGTCCCACTTGTCGGCCGCCGTGGTGAGGTGGCCGAACTTGGTGGTGGTGACTTCCTTGTATGTGAGCACTGTTTGTTCCCCGTTCTGCTCAGTTCCCGGCCGACTTGTCGCTGTGCCTGGTCATCGCCTCAGACGATGCTCATCGGCCCAGGCCGTCCAGGCCCGACTTGCGGTTCAGCGGCCCGAAGCCGTCGTACGTCGCGACGTCGTTGCGCAGGAACATGCTCCGTGCGCCGAGCAGTGCGTTCTGCTCCCGCTCCAGCCGCCCGAGGAGCATCTTGACCTGGGTCTCCCAGGTTGTCTTGACCTTCTTCAGGCCTGCGCAGGTGTCCCAGCCGCCGAAGCCGGTGATGGCGTTGTTCGTCGACTCGTCGGCGAGGTCGGAGGCCCACTGAGTGGTGGGCTTCAGGTCGTTCTCGATCTTGCTCGCGGCGGCTCTCTTCTGAGCCGGCGTCGACCCGAACGTGCCGGAGCTGCCGCCGGGGGCCAGCGGGCTGGGGGGAGCGGCCGAACCGCCGCCGTCCGGAGCCAGTTGGTTCAGCTGCATGCTGGAGGACTGATTGTCGACCGCCTGCGTCGCCTCCGTGCGCAGCCGGCTCCACTCCTGTTCGAATCCCATGTTCTCTCCCCGTTCATGTCATCCGGTGCCGCCTCGGGCGGCGGATGCTCGTTGTCAATTGAAGGTGCGTCGGGTGGAGCGGCCGGGTCTCCCTACCCGTGGCTTCCGTCACAGGTCCGGCATCTGTCCCAGCTGCACCAGCGACACCCCGCCCTTGCGCGACGCGAAGTAGCCGCGGCCCGGCGGCATCGGCCTCGGGCGGACGCTGCCGATCAGGTCGCCCTCCTGGGGATCGCCCGACAGGACCACGCCCTGGGCGCCCAGTTCCTTGATGCGCTGCATGAACGCCTCGTACATCGAGCGGGACGCGCCCGCCGTGTTACGGGCGATGATGAAGCGGACACCCGTGTCCCGGGCGAACGGCAGGTAGTCCGCGAGCGGCGACAGCGGATTTCCGGAGCTGGTGGAGACCAGGTCGTAGTCGTCGATGATGATGAAGATCTGCGGGCCCGTCCACCAGCTCCGGTCCCGCAGCTGCTGCGGCGTCACGTCCGTCGGCGGCTGGCGCCGTGCGAACACGCCTGACAGAGCCTCCATGTGCATCTGCATGGAACTCGCCATAGGCGCGTACTCCAGCAGATGGCTCTCCGGCAGCGCGCCGAGCAGCGCTCTCCGGTAGTCGCCCACGACGAGCTTCGCCTCTTCGGGCGTGTACCGCTCGGCGATCTGCTTCGCAATGAGCCTCAGCAGGTTCGTCTTGCCGGACTCGCTCTCACCGAACACCAGGAAGAACGGGTCGGTCTCGAAGTCGACGAACACCGGCTCCAGTCTGGTCTCGTCGATACCGATCGCGACGCCGTGCCGAGGGAACTCGAACCCCTTCGGCAGCCGATCCGAGGGGAACTCGCGCGGCAGCAGCCGCACCGCAGGCGCACCAGGTCCCGTCCAGCTCGCCCGTACCGCCTGTACGAACGCGGCCGTGCCCTCCGCGAGGTCACTCGCGCTGCTCGAGTCGTCGATGCGCGGCAGCGCACCCATGAAGTGCAGCTTCTCGGGCACCTGGCCGCGGCCCGGGACCCCCGTCGGGACGTTCGTCGCGACCTTCCGGTCGAACTCGGAGTCCATCACGTCGCCGAGGCGCAGTTCCAGCCGACCCAGCATCTGGTCCTTGATCGCTGCCCGGATCTCCATGTACCGGGCTGCGGTGATCACGATGTGCACGCCGTAGCCGAGACCGCGGGCCGCGATGTCGGTCACCATCGACTCCAGACCCTCGAAGTCGTTCCTGAAGGTGCCCCAGCCATCGATGATCAGGAACACATCGCCCCACACCTCACCGGGTAGTTCGCCCGTCGCCCGCCTGCGGCGGTAGGTGGCGATGGAGTCGACGTTGTGGGAGCGGAAGAACTCCTCACGGCGGTTCAGTACGCCCATGACCTCCGCGACCGTACGCCGCACCCGCTCCGGGTCCAGCCGGGACGCGACACCACCGACGTGGGGCAGGTCCGCGAGTGAGGACAGCCCTCCGCCACCGAAGTCCAGTGCGTAGAACTGCACTTCGCTCGGGGTGTGGGTGAGGGCGAACGACGAGATCAGCGTGCGCATCAACGTCGACTTGCCGGACTGCGGACCGCCGACCACCATCATGTGGCCCGCTGCACCGGAGAAGTCCCGGTGCAGCACCTCACGCCGCTGTTCGAACGGTTTGTCGATCAGACCCAACGGCACGACGAGACCACCTGGACGGGTGTACTCCGTCGCGGTCAGGCCGCGGTCCGCGGTCCGCGCGAGCCCCGGCAGTAGCTGGTCCAGGGACGGCGCCTGGTCCAGCGGCGGCAGCCACACCTGGTGGGCGGGCACGCCCTGCCCCTCCAGCCGGCGCACGACCACGTCCAGCACCGTGTCCGCGAGTGCCTCGTCCTCGGTCTTCTGCGGCGCCGTGAGATGAGCCGGGTCCGGTGCGGCGTACACGACCGGCACCGGCGCCGCCGTGAAGACGACGGGCCGTCGCTCGATCGGAAGCTGGTCCGCAGACAGCTGCGGTCCGCCCGTCCGGTACGTACCCGACACGTACGCCGCCTTGAAGCGGGTCATCTCGTCCGTACCGAACTTCAGGTAGCCCGAGCCGGGAACGGGCGGCAGGTGGTAGGCGTCGGGTACACCGAGCGCCGTGCGAGACTCCGCCGCCGAAAAGGTCCGCAGACCGATCCGGTAAGAGAGATAGGTGTCCAGACCGCGCAGCTTGCCCTCCTCCAGGCGCTGCGAGGCGAGCAGCAGATGCACACCCAGCGATCGGCCGATACGGCCGATCTGGATGAACATGTCGATGAAGTCCGGCTTGGCGGTGAGCAGTTCGGAGAACTCGTCGATGACCAGAACCAGGGAGGCCAGTGGCTCCAGCGGCGCGCCGGCCGCGCGCGCCTTCTCGTAGTCGTGGATGTTGGCGTAGTTGCCCGCCGAACGCAGCAACTCCTGTCGCCGCTGCAGCTCACCGCGGATCGCGTCGCCCATGCGGTCGACCAGCGTGAGGTCGTCGGCCAGGTTCGTGATAACGGCGGCCACATGCGGCATCTGCGACATGCCCGCGAACGTCGCACCGCCCTTGAAGTCGGCGAGGACGAAGTTCAGCGTCTCCGACGAGTGCGTCACCGCCAGCCCCAGCACCAGCGTCCTCAGCAGCTCCGACTTGCCGGAACCGGTCGCACCCACGCACAGCCCGTGCGGGCCCATGCCTTCCTGCGCGGCCTCCTTGAGGTCCAGCATCACCGGCAGGCCGTCCTCGCCGACACCGATCGGCACGCGCAACCGCTCGGCCGTCGACCTCGGCCGCCAGGTCCGGGCCACGTCCACCGCCCCCGCGTCGCCCAGGTTCAGCAGGTCCGTGAAGTCCAGGTTGGCCAGCAGCGGCTCGTCGTCGTCGCCCCCGCCGATCCGCAAGGGCGCCAGCTGCCGGGCCAGGGCTTCGGCGGCCTCCGGCGACATGGCGTCCGGCACGCCCTCGTACGCGTAGCCGGTTCCCGACTCCAGACGCAGCCGCCCGGGTCGTACGATCACTGAGAGCCCGCCGCGCTGCTCGTCCAGTTCACCGGAGACCACCTCGACGACGGTGACGCCCTGTAGCCCCTCGGCCGCTGCGAACAGCGAGTCCGGCGGCACCATGCCGCCGTCCAGGACCACCACGATGTGCGGCTGGTCGAGAACCGGCGGGCTGTCGCGGTTGAACCGGGGCCGCCCGTCGAGCCGGCCGCGCAGCAGCTGCTCCAGCTCGCCCAGGTCGTCGCCGAAGAGCCGCCTCGTTCCCGCCCCGTCGACCTGCCCGGGGACTTGGGTGTGCGGCAGCCACTTCGTCCAGTCCCAGTGCGCCACCGCTCCGGGCGCCGCCACCACCGCGACCATCAGGTCCTCGGGTGAGTGCAGCGTCACCAGTTGCGACACCAGCGCACGGGCCGCCGCCTGCGCCGACTCCGGCTCGCCCGACACCGTCACGTGGTAGAACGCCCTCAGCGAAACGGCCATCGGCAGCCCGTCGAGGGAGCCGTGCACCGCCAGGAACCGCTGCATGGCCCCCGCGCACAGCGGTTCCAGCTCGTCCACCGGAGCCGTTTCCGGCGCGATGAGCGGTGTCGACAGTTGCTGTGCGCCGAGCCCGATCCGCACCTGCCCGAAGTCCTTGTCGCCGACACGCCGTTCCCACACCCGTGAACCCTCGGCCACCACCGACCAGAGCTGCTCCGGCGAGGGGTGTAGATACAGCTGCGCGTCGCGCTGCCGGCGCGCGGTCCTGCGGGCCGTCCGTCGCGTCTGGGCGAGGTACTTGAGGTAGTCGCGCCGGACATCTGCGATTTGCCCCTGCGTACCCTTCCTGAATCTGACGATCTGGGCGATCACCATCGCAACCGTCGACACCAGCATCAGGATGCCCATGACCCGCATGAACGGATGTGCGCCCGGCATGAAGAAGAAGACGACGGAGGAGCCCATGCCGAGCATCGGGAGAACCTGCATCAGCATGCCCTCCTGCTGCCCGCGCGGCAGTTCGGGAGGGGACTCCAGCTTCAGTTCCTCCGCGGGTACTTCAGGGGGAAGGGACCTCGGCGGTCGTTTGACGACGATCTGGCTCACCGGAACATCAATCCCTCGGTACGGACGGAAGTCGGAGGCAACGAACCGCTCCGGCGCCCCCGTTGACTGCCTTTGCTTCGCGGACTCCCTCCGCGCGACGGTGATCCTACTTGCAGGTGGTCGCACCAAGTACCGGTAGGGTGTCCGCGCATCGTGCGCAACCGCGAATCAGGGGGTCCCACACGTGAGTACGACCGCAGCGACCGGCTTCTGCCGTGTCACTGTCGTGGCACCGGACAGCCGGATCGACGTCGCCCTCCCCGAGGACATCGCCGCCGCCGACGTCTACCCGGAGATCCTCCGGCTCACCGGGCAGACGCAGTCCGCGGGCACCCCCACCGGCTACCACCTGGTCCGTCGCGACGGCACCGTCCTGGACGGTGCCCGCACGCTCGCCGCCCAGCAGGTGCTCGACGGCGAGGTGCTCAGCCTGCGGCCCTTCGCCCAGTCGCTGCCGCCCGCCGTCTTCGACGACGTCTCCGATGCCGTCGCCGCCGCCGTCACCCGCGACCGTCATCTGTGGAGCGACGACCTGTTGCGAAGCGCCGGACGGTTCGGCGGGGTGCTGCTGCTCGTCCTCGTGGGCTTCGTCCTCTGGTTCGCCGATCCCGTACGGCACGATATGCACGGCCTGCCCGGAGTCATCGCGGGCGCGGCAGGTCTCCTGCTCACCGCGTTCTCCGGCGTGCGGGCCAGGGTGTACGGCGACAGGGCCACGGCTGCGGCCCTCGGCCTCGGCGCGCTCCCGCTGCTGCTGATCGCGGGCTCCGGGATCATCGGTCAGCCCACCGGAGACGGCCCGGGCCGACTGCAGTTCCTGATCGGCTGTGTGACAGTCCTGGTCGCCGCGGTCACCCTGGTCGTCCTCACCCCGAGCGGGGATGCCTCGTTCGTCGCCGCGACCTTCCTGGCCGCTGTCGGCACGCTGGCGACCTTCGTCCTGATCGTGACCGAGGCCTCCGCCACCATGGCCGCAGCGGTCTGCGTCCCGGTGGTCGTCGGCCTCGTCGCCTTCCTGCCGGGCCTGTCGGCACGCTTCGCTCGTCTCCCCATCGGCTACGCCTCCCCGCGGACGGCCACCGCGGACGATTTTGACACCGACCCCCACGACATCCCCGAGGCCCAGCCGGTCGACGCCGAGCGCATCGCCGCCCAGGCGCGTCGTGGCCACGAGATGCTGCTCGGATTGGTCGGCGGCTGTTCCGCGGTCGTTGTCGGCTCCGCGGCCGTCCTGGGTTTCTCGGGCAATGTCTGGGGCCAGCTCCTCGCCCTCGCCGCCGGCCTCGCGATGCTGCTGCGGGCCCGGCTCTTCCGCTACACCTCGCAGGTCGTCTGTGCCCTCGTCGCGGGAATCTCCTCGATCGCCCTACTGGTCCTCGGCCTGGCCCTGAACCCGCCGTCCGACCTGGTCAGGGAGCTCCTGGTGTACGGGGACCGCAGCGGTCTGGACACCCGCACCATCTGGCTGAGCACGGTTGTCGCGGCCGGAGCCGCCCTCGTGACCGCCATCGGCCTGATCGTCCCGAGGAAGGGTCTCTCGCCGTTCTGGGGCCGGCTGCTCGATCTCACAGAGAGTGCGGTGCTGCTCTCGCTGGTTCCGCTCTGCCTGGCCGTGCTGGACGTCTACGACCGGGCCCGGTCTCTGACCAGCTCGTGACACTGGTACTCTGTGTGACGGCCGTTTGTGTACGCGATCCCCGGAGCCTCGCAGGCTCTGGGCGCAGCGCCCATCGCGCCTTCGCCTCCGAGTCACGGAAGCTCCCCTGAGACCAAGACCAGGGGCACTCGCAGGCGCATCGAACACCAAGAGGAGTACCGAGTGTCTCTCGACGCCGCCACGAAGAAGCAGATCATGTCCGAGTTCGGCACCAAGGAGGGCGACACCGGCTCCCCCGAGGTCCAGGTCGCGCTGCTCTCCCGCCGCATCTCGGACCTGACCGAGCACCTCAAGACCCACAAGCACGACCACCACTCCCGCCGTGGTCTGCTGATCCTGGTCGGCCAGCGCCGCCGGCTGCTGCAGTACCTGGCCAAGAAGGACATCCAGCGCTTCCGTACGCTGGTCGAGCGCCTCGGCATCCGCCGCGGTGCCGCGGGCGCCAAGTAGGACGATGTGAAGGGAGCGGTTCCCACTTCCAGGGGGCCGCTCCCTTTGCTGTACGTGCGGAGAGTCACAGACGCTTTGTAGTCTGGTCGCACGACGCAATACCGACAACGGAATACCGAACGAGGAGGAGCGCCCCTCCGCCGCCGGTCCTCGGTAGTGGCCCCCGGAAGCCATACCGACCGGGTGCTTCGATCGAAGACCGGCCCGCACGCAAGGCGCGCTTCTCCGCCACCGTCCTCCAGCCACGCGGGCCGGAGGACGCAGACGAGGAGATATCGCTGGTGGAGAACGAGACCCACTACGCCGAAGCCGTCATCGACAACGGCTCCTTCGGCACCCGCACCATCCGCTTCGAGACGGGCCGCCTGGCCAAGCAGGCCGCCGGCTCCGCCGTGGCGTACCTGGACGACGACACCATGGTGCTGTCGGCCACCACAGCGTCCAAGAACCCCAAGGACCAGCTGGACTTCTTCCCCCTGACGGTCGACGTCGAGGAGCGGATGTACGCCGCGGGCAAGATCCCCGGCTCCTTCTTCCGCCGTGAGGGCCGGCCGTCCGAGGACGCGATCCTGACCTGCCGCCTGATCGACCGGCCGTTGCGCCCGTCCTTCAAGAAGGGCCTGCGCAACGAGATCCAGATCGTCGAGACGATCATGGCGCTCAACCCCGACCACCTGTACGACGTGGTCGCGATCAACGCCGCCTCCTGCTCCACGCAGCTGGCCGGCCTGCCCTTCTCCGGCCCGATCGGCGGCACCCGCGTCGCACTGATCGACGGCCAGTGGGTCGCCTTCCCGACCCACTCGGAGCTCGAGAACGCCGTGTTCGACATGGTGGTCGCGGGTCGCGTCCTCGAGGACGGCGACGTCGCGATCATGATGGTCGAGGCCGAGGCCACCGAGAAGACCGTCGAGCTCGTCAAGGGTGGCGCCGAGGCGCCGACCGAGGAGATCGTCGCCGCCGGCCTCGAGGCCGCGAAGCCCTTCATCAAGGTCCTGTGCAAGGCCCAGGCCGACCTGGCCGCCAAGGCCGCCAAGCCGACCGGCGAGTTCCCGGTCTTCCTCGACCACCAGGACGACGTCCTGGAGGCCCTGACCACCGCGGTGAGGAACGAGCTCGCCCAGGCGCTCACCATCCCCGGCAAGCAGGAGCGCGAGGCCGAGCTCGACCGTGTGAAGGCGCTGGCCGCGGAGAAGCTCCTGCCGGAGTTCGAGGGCCGCGAGAAGGAGATCTCCGCCGCGTACCGTTCGCTGACCAAGTCGCTGGTCCGCGAGCGCGTCATCAAGGAGAAGAAGCGCATCGACGGTCGCGGCGTCACGGACATCCGTACGCTCGCCGCCGAGGTCGAGGCCATCCCGCGGGTGCACGGCTCGGCCCTGTTCGAGCGTGGCGAGACCCAGATCCTGGGCGTCACCACCCTGAACATGCTCCGTATGGAGCAGCAGCTGGACACCCTTTCCCCGGTGACCCGCAAGCGCTACATGCACAACTACAACTTCCCGCCGTACTCCGTGGGTGAGACCGGTCGCGTCGGTTCGCCGAAGCGCCGCGAGATCGGCCACGGCGCCCTCGCCGAGCGCGCCATCGTGCCGGTGCTGCCGACGCGCGAGGAGTTCCCGTACGCGATCCGTCAGGTGTCCGAGGCCCTCGGCTCCAACGGCTCGACGTCCATGGGCTCGGTCTGCGCCTCCACCATGTCGCTGCTGAACGCCGGTGTGCCGCTGAAGGCCCCCGTCGCCGGTATCGCCATGGGCCTGATCTCCCAGGAGATCGACGGCCAGACGCACTACGTCGCCCTCACCGACATCCTCGGTGCGGAGGACGCCTTCGGTGACATGGATTTCAAGGTCGCCGGTACCAAGGAGTTCGTCACCGCCCTCCAGCTCGACACCAAGCTGGACGGCATTCCTGCCTCCGTCCTGGCCGCGGCCCTCAAGCAGGCCCGCGACGCCCGCCTCCACATCCTCGACGTGATGATGGAAGCGATCGACACCCCGGACGAGATGTCCCCGAACGCCCCGCGGATCATCACCGTGAAGATCCCCGTGGACAAGATCGGCGAGGTCATCGGCCCCAAGGGCAAGATGATCAACCAGATCCAGGAGGACACCGGCGCCGAGATCACGATCGAGGACGACGGCACCATCTACATCGGTGCCGCCGACGGCCCGGCGGCCGAGGCCGCCCGCGCCACGATCAACGGCATCGCCAACCCGACCATGCCGGAGGTCGGTGAGCGCTACCTGGGCACGGTCGTCAAGACCACCACCTTCGGTGCGTTCGTCTCCCTGCTCCCGGGCAAGGACGGCCTGCTGCACATCTCGCAGATCCGCAAGCTCGCCGGCGGCAAGCGCGTGGAGAACGTCGAGGACGTCGTGGGTGTGGGCCAGAAGGTCCAGGTCGAGATCGCCGAGATCGACCAGCGCGGCAAGCTCTCCCTGATCCCCGTGATCGAGGGCGAGGACGGCGCCGACGACGGCGAGAAGAAGGACGACACCGACAAGTGACGTCCCGTACTGCCAGGGCGACGGCCCGCACCTCCTCGGAGGCGCGGGCCGTCGCCCGTACCCAAACGCTTCTCCAGGGCGAGCACGGCATCGGCACGGTTCGCAANCGGCCCGCACCTCCTCGGAGGCGCGGGCCGTCGCCCGTACCCAAACGCTTCTCCAGGGCGAGCACGGCATCGGCACGGTTCGCAAGACCACCCTCCCCGGGGGGCTGCGCATCGTCACCGAGACCCTGCCGTCCGTGCGCTCCGCGACCTTCGGTATCTGGGCCCATGTCGGCTCGCGCGACGAGACCCCCTCGCTGAACGGCGCCACGCACTATCTGGAGCACCTCCTCTTCAAGGGCACGCACAGGCGCTCCGCCCTCGACATCTCCGCCGCCGTCGACGCGGTCGGCGGCGAGATGAACGCCTTCACGGCGAAGGAGTACACCTGCTACTACGCGCGGGTGCTCGACACGGACCTGCCGCTGGCGATCGACGTCGTCTGCGACATGCTCACCGGCTCGCTGATCCTCGACGAGGACGTGGACGCCGAGCGCGGCGTCATCCTCGAGGAGATCGCGATGACCGAGGACGACCCGGGCGACGTCGTGCACGACCTGTTCGCGCGCACCATGTTCGGAGACACCCCCCTCGGCCGCCCCGTGCTGGGCACCGTCGACACGATCAACGCGCTCAACCGCTCGCAGATCACCCGCTTCTATCGCAAGCATTACGACCCGACCCATCTGGTCGTCGCCGCGGCGGGAAACGTCGACCACGCGACCGTCGTGCGCCAGGTCCGCAAGGCCTTCGAGCAGGCCGGCGCCCTGACCCGCACGGACGCCCGGCCGGTCGCCCCGCGCGACGGCCGGCGGAAACTGCGGGCCGCGGGCCGTGTGGAGGTCCTCGACCGCCGCACGGAGCAGGCGCACGTCGTCCTCGGCATGCCCGGCCTCGCCCGTACCGACGAGCGGCGCTGGGCTCTCGGCGTACTGAACACCGCGCTCGGCGGAGGTATGTCCTCGCGCCTGTTCCAGGAGGTCCGGGAGAAGCGCGGCCTCGCGTACAGCGTGTACTCGTACACCTCGGGCTTCGCCGACTGCGGACTCTTCGGCGTCTACGCCGGCTGCCGGCCCAACCAGGTGCACGACGTGCTGAAGATCTGCCGCAACGAGCTCGACCGGGTCGCCGGCGAGGGTCTGGCCGACGACGAGATCGACCGCGCCATCGGCCAGCTCTCCGGCTCGACCGTCCTCGGTCTGGAGGACACCGGCGCGCTCATGAACCGTATTGGCAAGAGCGAGCTGTGCTGGGGTGCCCAGATGTCCGTCGACGACATGCTGGCGAACATAGCCGCGGTCACCCCCGACGACGTCCGGGCGGTCGCCAGGGAGGTCCTGGGGCAGCGGCCCTCGCTGTCGGTCATCGGCCCGCTGAAGGACAAGCAGGCGGACCGCCTGCACACATCAGTCTCGTAGTCCCGCTGTCCCGTTGTCCCGTAGAGAGAGCAGAGCAATGAGCAAGCTGCGCGTGGCCGTCCTCGGCGCCAGGGGCCGCATCGGTTCCGAGGCCGTGCGAGCCGTCGAAGCCGCCGACGACATGGAACTCGTCGCGGCGCTGGGCCGGGGCGACAAGCTGGAGACCCTTGTCGAGACCGGCGCCCAGGTGGCCGTCGAACTGACCACCCCTGCCTCGGTCATGGGCAACCTCGACTTCTGCGTGCGCCACGGCATCCACGCCGTCGTCGGCACCACCGGCTGGACCGACGAGCGCCTCACGCATCTGCGCACGTCGCTGGCGGCCTCACCGGAGACCGGGGTGCTGATCGCGCCCAACTTCTCCATCGGCGCCGTCCTCACCATGAAGTTCGCCGCCCAGGCCGCCCGCTGGTTCGAGTCGGTCGAGGTCGTGGAACTGCACCACCCGAACAAGGCGGACGCTCCATCCGGCACCGCCACCCGCACGGCGCAGCTGATCGCCGCGGCACGCGCCGAGGCCGGCTGCGCCCCTCAGCCGGACGCCACCGTGACCGCCCTCGACGGCGCGCGCGGCGCGGACGTCGACGGGGTGCCCGTGCACGCCGTACGGCTGCGCGGCCTGCTCGCCCACCAGGAGGTGCTGCTCGGCGGTGAGGGCGAGACCCTCACCATCCGCCACGACTCCCTGCACCACAGCAGCTTCATGCCGGGCGTCCTGCTCGGGGTGCGCCGTGTGGTGGACACGCCCGGGCTGACCTTCGGCCTCGAGAACTACCTCGACCTCGGCTGAGGATCCCCGGTGCGCGCCAAGATCACGTACTTCGTCACGGCCGCCGTTCTGGTCGTCTACTTCGTCCTGGTCGGCAGCCGGGGCCTGCTGCTCATCGAGCAGGGCACCCTGCTCACCGTGACCTTCGGCGTGGCGGTGCTGATCCTGCCGGCGATCGGCCTGTGGTTCCTCTGGAAGAACACCCAGTTCGTCAGGAAGGCCAACGCACTGGCGGCGGAGCTCGACGCCGAGGAGGGACTGCCCGTCGACGAGCTGGTCCGTACGCCCGGCGGGCGTATCGACCGGGACTCCGCCGATGCCGTCTTCGCCAAGCGCCGTGCGGAGACCGAGGACTCGCCGGACGACTGGCGCTGCTGGTTTCGGCTCGCGGTCGCCTACCACGACGCGAGGGACACCCCGCGGGCCCGCAAGGCGATGCAGCGCGCGATCGCGCTCCACGAGGGCAGGCCGTTCGGGGCCTGATACGGCTTCTCCGGCGCCGTCCGGGCCTGACGTGGGCCCGTTCGTCGGGTGACCGACCTGAGAAGGTGGGCGTCGGACCGCCCCCGCATGGCGCCTGCCTGTCTGCGATCGGCGGATCGGGGAGGGCGCGGACGCGACGGCGGCCCGGGTGCGTCCCGGGCCGCTGCCCGCGCGAAGAGGGCTCGTGCGAAGGGGCTCGTGAGCAGGGGGCGGGCCCGGCTCAGTGGTGCGGGCCGTACTCCGCGCCCCACGCCTCGATGGTGTCGGCCGCGCGGTCGAAGGCCTCGACGCGCGACAGGAAGTCCCCGTTGTGATCGGTGAGCAGTGTGAGCGGCTCGTCCCCCTCCCGCACGAGCACCAGCGCCTGGCCCTGGACCGTACGCGGCAGCCCGAGCCACCGCACCGGCTGCTGCACGGTCCGCAGCGCCTTCACCCTCGCCCACGGCAGTGTGGTGGTCGAGACCACGGCCACGTGCCGCAGCCCGTGCCGGCTCACCCACGTACCCATGCGCAGGACGCGCAGCGCGCCGCAGATGAGCAACGCGGCGATGCCGACGCAGACCGCCGCTCCTGGCAGCGCACCGGCGAAGGCGATGACCATGGCCGCGAACAGTACGAACGAGGCCAGCAGCAGGAGCAGGGCCGCCCCGCCGACCCGCCAGGGGCCGGGACGGTACGGACGTCGCCACAGATCGTGATCATCGAACGGCAGTGCGACATCGTCGTCTGCGGCGTCAAAGGCACGGTCCGCCGTCAGAAAGGGCAGGGGCACGGCTGGTCCTCACTCGTCACCACTTCGGGGCTGTGACCGGTGAGGCTACCGAGGCAACCGGCGACCGGCCACTCCAGGGGGGCCATGGGGGTGCTTCCCGGCGGGCCTGCCGGGGTGGGGGCGTCAGCGCCCCTCCTCCTTGGCCTGGCTCGGGGCCTTGGGGGAGACCGGAGCCTCCAGCGCCGGCAGCCCGAAGAGCAGCGACCCGACCAGCCCGGCCACCACGGTCAGACCGATCAGCGAACGGCCGACGAGCTGGGATGCGCTGGGCCGCCGCCGGGGTGGCGGGGCCACATTGCTGCGGAAGCGGTCGGCCTCGGCGACGAACGCGAACGGAACGGCTTCTCGCCGGCGGAACATGGCGCAGCCCCCTCGGGGTGTGTGACGAAACGTGGCTACCGGTACAGACGCGTATAACCGGAGTTTGGTGCCCGAATCCAGCGAATCGACCGGGGTGGGAACCGGGACGCTCGGCCCCCGCTCGTCGTTGTAACGAGCGACCGTAGAGAATGGTCGCCGCCCGTGCGACGCGACTGGAAGGACCCCCGCCGGTGACCCGGAACCCCGACGACATCAAGCCCAGCTTCCGCAGCGATGTCACCGTCGAGCTGGTGAAGCACACCGCCGGCGACTCCGATGTGCTGTGGGCGGCCCGGGTATCGACCGCGGGCGAGCAGTCGCTGGACGAGCTCTCCAAGGACCCGGAACGGTCGAAGGGGCTGATCAACTACCTGATGCGGGACCGCCACGGCAGTCCCTTCGAGCACAACTCGATGACCTTCTTCATCAGCGCCCCGATCTTCGTCTTCCGCGAGTTCATGCGCCACCGGGTCGGCTGGTCGTACAACGAGGAGTCCGGCAGGTACCGGGAGCTCCAGCCGGTCTTCTACGTGCCGGACGAGTCGCGCAAACTGGTGCAGGACGGCCGCCCCGGCAAGTACGTCTTCGTGGAGGGCACACAGGCCCAGCAGGAGCTGACCGGACGGGTGATGGAGGACTCGTACCGCCAGGCGTACGAGGCCTACCAGGAGATGCTCGACGCGGGTGTGGCCCGCGAGGTCGCCCGCTCGGTCCTGCCCGTCGGCCTCTACTCGTCGATGTACGCGACCTGCAACGCCCGCTCGCTCATGCACTTCCTGGGACTGCGCACCCAGCACGAGATGGCCAAGGTCCCGTCCTTCCCGCAGCGGGAGATCGAGATGGTCGGCGAGAGGATGGAGGAGCACTGGGCCAGGCTCATGCCCCTGACCTACGCGGCCTTCAATGCCAATGGCCGGGTGGCCCCGTAGGGCACAGATGTACGGTCAGCCTTACTCGGTGTCCGTATTGCGGCGTTTCGAGAAGTTCATCTAGGCTGATCAAACGGACCCGGCACTGCCTGAACCCCCGAGCAGGCAGTGCCGGGCTCCACTGAGCAGGGATACGTCACGTCCCCCCCCAAGGGGACCCTCCGCGCTGAGCAGCGAGTAGCGTGTTACCCATGGCACCGATCTCGACTCCGCAGACCCCCTTCGGGCGGGTCCTCACCGCCATGGTCACGCCGTTCACGGCGGACGGCGCGCTCGACCTCGACGGCGCGCAGCGGCTCGCCACCCACCTGGTGGACGCAGGCAACGACGGCCTGATCATCAACGGCACCACCGGTGAGTCCCCGACCACCAGCAACGCGGAGAAAGACCAGCTCGTCCGGGCCGTCCTCGAGGCGGTGGGCGACCGGGCGCACGTGGTCGCCGGGGTCGGCACCAACGACACCCGTCACAGCGTCGAACTGGCACGTGCCGCCGAGCGCGCAGGCGCGCACGGCCTGCTGGCCGTCACCCCCTACTACAACAAGCCCCCGCAGGAGGGCCTGTACCGGAACTTCACGGCCATCGCCGACAGCACCGGACTCCCGGTGATGCTGTACGACATCCCAGGCCGCAGCGGCGTCCCGATCGACACCGAAACGATCGTGCGCCTGGCCGACCACCCGCGGATCGTCGCGAACAAGGACGCCAAGGGCGATCTCGGCCGTGCCAGCTGGGCCATCGCCCGCAGCGGACTCGCCTGGTACTCGGGCGACGACATGCTCAACCTGCCGCTGCTGTCCGTCGGCGCCATCGGCTTCGTCTCCGTGGTCGGCCACGTCGTCACTCCGGAGCTCCGTGCCCTGGTCGACGCCTACACCGCCGGCGACGTGCAGAAGGCGACCGAGATCCACCAGAAGCTGCTCCCCGTCTTCACCGGCATGTTCCGCACCCAGGGAGTCATCACCACGAAGGCCGCGCTCGCCCTCCAGGGCCTGCCCGCGGGCCCGCTGCGGCTCCCGCTCGTCGAGCTCAGCGAGGCCGAGACGGCCCAGCTGAAGATCGATCTCACGGCCGGCGGGGTACAGCTGTAACCACAGACTTCACAACTGAATACGTCCAACTGAATACGAACGACCGGACGACAACAGCAAGTGCACGAATGTCATGCGCGCCACGTGCCCAAGCGGTACGTGGCGCGCGTCGTGAGGAGAGTCTTTTGAGTCATCCGCATCCCGAACTCGGCGCTCCGCCGAAGCTCCCCAAGGGTGGCCTGCGGGTCACGCCACTCGGCGGTCTCGGAGAGATCGGCCGCAACATGACCGTCTTCGAGTACGACGGCCGGATCCTGATCGTCGACTGCGGTGTCCTCTTCCCCGAGGAGGAGCAGCCCGGCGTGGACCTGATCCTGCCGGACTTCACCACCCTCGTGGACCGCCTGGACGACGTCGAGGCAATCGTGCTCACGCACGGTCACGAGGACCACATCGGCGGTGTGCCCTATCTGCTCCGCCTCAAGCCGGACATCCCTCTGATCGGCTCCAAGCTGACCCTCGCCCTGATCGAGGCCAAGCTCCAGGAGCACCGCATCCGTCCGTACACCCTCGAGGTCGCGGAGGGGCAGCATGAGCACGTCGGTCCCTTCGGCTGCGAGTTCATCGCGGTCAACCACTCCATCCCGGACGCGCTCGCGGTCGCCATCCGCACCCCCGCTGGCATGGTCGTGCACACGGGCGACTTCAAGATGGACCAGCTCCCGATGGACGGACGTCTGACGGACCTGCACGCTTTCGCACGCCTGAGCGAGGAGGGCATCGCCCTCCTGCTGTCCGACTCCACCAACGCCGAGGTCCCCGGCTTCGTCCCCGCCGAGCGGGACATCTCGAACGTGCTGCGCGGCGTCTTCGCGAACGCCCGGAAGCGCATCATCGTCGCGAGCTTCGCCAGCCACATCCATCGTGTGCAGCAGATCCTGGACGCGGCTCACGAGTACGGCCGCAAGGTCGCCTTCGTCGGCCGGTCCATGGTCCGCAACATGGGTATCGCCCGAGATCTCGGGTACCTCAAGGTGCCGTCCGGGCTCGTCGTGGACGTCAAGACGCTCGACGACCTGCCCGACGACAAGGTCGTGCTGATCTGCACGGGTTCGCAGGGCGAGCCGATGGCGGCGCTGTCCCGCATGGCCAACCGGGACCATCAGATCCGGATCGTGCAGGGCGACACGGTGATCCTGGCGTCCTCGCTGATCCCGGGCAACGAGAACGCGGTCTACCGCGTGATCAACGGGCTCAGCCGCTGGGGCGCCAACGTCGTCCACAAGGGGAACGCCAAGGTCCACGTCTCCGGCCACGCCTCGGCAGGCGAGCTGCTGTACTTCTACAACATCTGCAGGCCGAAGAACCTCATGCCGGTCCACGGCGAGTGGCGCCACCTCCGCGCCAACGCCGAGCTCGGTGCCCTCACCGGAATTCCCAAGGACCACATCGTGATCGCCGAGGACGGCGTCGTCGTCGACCTGGTCGAGGGCAAGGCCAGGATCAGCGGCAAGGTCCAGGCGGGGTACGTGTACGTCGACGGTCTCTCCGTCGGCGACGTCACCGAGGCCTCCCTTAAGGACCGCCGCATCCTCGGAGAGGAAGGCATCATCTCGGTCTTCGTCGTCGTCGACTCGACGACGGGGAAGGTCGTGGGCGGACCGAACATCCACTCCCGCGGTTCCGGTATCGAGGACGGCGCCTTCGACGCGGTGATGCCCAAGATCGAGGAGGCCATCCAGAAGTCCGCCGCCGACGGAGTCGCCGAACCCCACCAGTTGCAGCAGCTCATCCGTCGCACGATCGGCAAGTGGGTCTCCGACACCTACCGCCGCCGGCCGATGATCCTGCCGGTCGTCGTGGAGGTCTGACGACTCGTCGGCTGCGTCCGGAGCGGGGCAGGCCCTCGATTTGCATCGGGCCGCCCCGCTCCAGTACGTTGGCGTCTCCGCCCGAGGGAAACCGGTGCGCCGATGTGCGCTCGAAAGGTCTCCGCAACGGAGCGGGAAATCCGACTGAGAATCTCTGATAAAGTCGGATGCGTCGAAAGGCGAAAGGCCCTCCAACGGCCACCGGAAATGAATTCCGAACCGGGAACGGAACGGAAATCGGATCTGCTAGGCTGGAAACACCGAAGGGAAGCGCCCGGAGGAAAGCCCCAGAGAATGTTCTGCGGGTGAGTACGAAGGAAGCGTCCGTTCCTTGAGAACTCAACAGCGTGCCAAAAGTCAACGCCAGATATGTTGATACCCCGTCCAT
>NZ_JASHLT010000062.1:0-98231 GCF_030056615.1 Streptomyces sp. HNM0645
GAGCTGGCTCCCGCAGCCGGCCGACTGGGCCGAGCTGAGCGTGGAGGCGCAGACCGGGGTGCCCGGCTCCACCCTGGAGCTGTACCGGGCGGCCCTCGCGGTGCGCCGCGAGCACCCGGGCCTCGGCGCGGGCGAAGCGGTGACCTGGCTCGACGCACCCGACGGAGTCCTCGCCCTGTCCCGCGAGGGGTTCGTCTGCACCACCAACACCACGGGCGCGCCGGTCCGCCTCCCCGTACCCGGCGCATTCCTGCTGGCCAGTGCGCCGGTCGCGGTGAACGACGGCTTCGCCGTCCTGCCCGCGGACGCCACGGCGTGGTGGACGGTGTGACGATCCCCAGGCCGAGGGGCACCGCGGGGGCGGGCGCGCCCCGGCTCGCCGACATCGCCGCGCAGGCCGACGTCAGCGAGGCCACGGTCAGCCGTGTCCTCAACGGCAAGCCCGGTGTGTCGGCGGCGACCCGCACCCGGGTGCTCGCGGCGCTCGACGTCCTCGGCTACGAGCGCCCGGTGAAGCTGCGCCGCCGCAGCGCGGGACTGGTCGGCCTGGTGGTGCCCGAGCTCACCAACCCGATCTTCCCGGCGTTCGCCCAGGTCATCGAGCAGGTGCTGGCCGGGCACGGCTACACACCGGTGCTGTGCTGCCAGCAGCCCGGCGGGGCCAGCGAGGACGAACTCGTGGAGCAGTTGGAGGAGAGCGGTGTCGACGGCATCGTCTTCCTCTCGGGACTCCACGCGGACACGGCGGCGGACCAGGGGCGCTACGCCGAACTGACCGCGCGCCGGGTCCCGTTCGTGCTGGTCAACGGCTGGAACGAGCAGGTCTCGGCGCCGTTCGTCTCGCCCGACGACCACATGGCCGCGGGCATGGCCGTGCGCCATCTCGCCGAGCTCGGCCACGAGCGCATCGGGCTCGCGGTCGGGCCGGTGCGCTACGTGCCGTCGCGGCGGAAGACGGAGGGCTTCCTGGCGGCGGCCGGACCGGACGCCGAACGGTACGTCCGGCACACCCTGTTCAGCGTCGAGGGCGGTCACGCCGCCGCCGCCGAACTCCTCGACGCGGGCTGCACCGGAATCGTCTGCGGCAGCGACATGATGGCGCTCGGGGTGATCCGGGCGGCGCGCGAGCGCGGCCTGGACGTGCCGGGCGACGTGTCGGTGGTCGGGTATGACGACTCGCCGCTGATCCCCTTCACGGACCCGCCGTTGACGACCGTGCGGCAGCCGGTCCAGGCCATGGCGTCGGCGGCGGTCGGCGCGCTGCTGGAGGAGATCCGGGGAAACCCCGTGCCCAGCACCGAGTACGTCTTCCAGCCGGAGCTGGTGGTACGCGGCTCGACGGCGAGGGCGCGGAGCTGACCGGCCGGCCGGGACGGACGTCACGCCATCTGCCCGCAGGGTGAAAAACCTTGCAGGCGGATGGCGTCCGTGTTTCCCGGATGTGTCCGAACGGTTGACCGGGCAATCGTTCGGGCCTACCGTCACCTGCGCAGAGGGCCCTTTCAGTTTTGCAGCAAGAACCTTCAACACCCCCATCTCCGGCCCTCGCTCACCACCTCCCACCTCCCTTCCTGAGCCGCAGGAGGAAGCACATGGCCAGCAGATCTCTGGCTGCCGCGCTCGCCGTCGTGGCGGGCACGGCAGCCGCGGTGATCGCGCCACCCGGGGCAGCGCAGGCGGCCCCGCCCGGCACCAAGGACGTCACCGCCGTCCTCTTCGAATGGCGCTTCGACTCGGTCGCGCAGGCGTGCACCGGCACCCTGGGGCCGGCCGGGTACGGATACGTCCAGGTCTCCCCGCCCCAGGAGCACATACAGGGCGGGCAGTGGTGGACGTCGTACCAGCCCGTCAGCTACAAGATCGCGGGGCGGCTGGGCGACCGCGCCGCCTTCACGAGAATGGTCGACGCCTGCCACGCGGCGGGCGTCAAGGTCGTCGTCGACACCGTCATCAACCACATGGCCGCCGGGAACGGCACGGGCACGGGCGGCTCGTCGTACACCAAGTACGGCTACCCCGGCCTGTACTCGGCCCCGGACATGGACGACTGCACCGCGCAGATCACCGACTACCGGAACCGCGCCAACGTCCAGAACTGCGAACTCGTCGGGCTCGCGGACCTCGACACCGGCGAGGAGTACGTCCGCGACAGGATCGCGGGCTACATGAACGACCTGCTGTCGCTCGGCGTCGACGGCTTCCGCGTCGACGCCGCCAAGCACATGCCCGCCGCGGACCTGGCCGCGATCAAGGCAAGGCTCAGCAACCCGGCCGCCTACTGGAAGCAGGAGGCCATCCACGGCGCCGGCGAGGCCGTCCAGCCCGACGAGTACCTGGGCAATGGCGACGTGCAGGAGTTCCGCTACGCCCGCGACCTCAAGCGGGTCTTCCTCAACGAGAACCTGTCGTACCTGAAGAACTTCGGCGAGGGCTGGGGCTACATGACGAGCGGCAGGTCCGCCGTCTTCGTCGACAACCACGACACCGAGCGCGGCGGCGACACCCTCAACTACAAGAACGGCGCCGACTACACGCTGGCGAACGTGTTCATGCTGGCCTGGCCGTACGGCGCGCCGGATGTCCACTCCGGCTACGAGTGGTCCGACCGGGACGCGGGCCCGCCCAACGGCGGCACGGTGAACGCCTGCTACAGCGACGGCTGGAAGTGCCAGCACGCCTGGCGCGAGATCTCCTCCATGGTCGCCTTCCGGAACGTGGCGCGCGGTCAGGGCGTCACGAACTGGTGGGACAACGGCGCCGACGCGATCGCGTTCGGCCGGGGCGACAAGGCGTACGTGGCGGTCAACCACGAGACCTCGGCGCTGACCCGCACCTTCCAGACCTCCCTCCCGGCCGGCGACTACTGCGACGTCCAGTCGGGCACGGGCGTCACGGTGAACGGCGCCGGCCAGTTCACCCGGACCCTGGGCCCGAACACCGCCGTCGCGCTGCACGTCGGCGCGAGGAACTGCGGCGGCGGATCGTCCGCCTCCGGCGCCTCGTTCGCGGTCAACGCCACGACCGTGCCCGGCCAGAACATCTACGTCACCGGCAACCAGGCCGCCCTCGGCAACTGGAACACCGGCAGCGCCCTCAAGCTCGACCCGGCGGCCTACCCCGTGTGGAAGCTCGACGCCGGCCTGCCCGCCGGCACCACCTTCGAGTACAAGTACCTGCGCAAGGACGCCGCGGGCAACGTCACCTGGGAGACCGGGGCGAACCGCACGGCGACGGTCCCGCCGACCGGCAGGGTGAGTCTCGACGACACCTGGCGGTCCTGAGATCCGGGGCCTGACGGGCAGCGGTGCCGGGACGTTCACCGGCGGACCGCGCCCGTCCGGCCCGGGGCGCGCACGGCCGGGTCGGCACCACCCGCCACGGCCGTGCCGCCCGGATCCGGCCCGGGCACGGCCCGCCGGGCGGCGCGGGTGAGCTGAGCTCCACGGCCCTCGGCGCACGGCCCTCCGGTCCCGAAGAGTCCCGTAAGCCGCGAGCCGCGGGCTCGTGAGCAGTCCATGAGCCCACGGGCGCAGACGAGTTCCGACACGAGTTCCGACGAGTCCAGACCAGTGAGGAGAACCCTCGTGACACCCCCCTCGCGCACCCGGCGCAGAACGGTGGCGGCCGGCCTGGCCGTCGCCGTGTGCGCCGCACTCGCGCCCGCCGTGCCCGCCGCTGCGGCGAAGCCGCCCGCCCCACCGTCCGACGCGCGGCTCGCCGCGCAGCCCGCCCGGCACGATCTCACCCGCGAACAGTTCTACTTCGTGCTGCCGGACCGGTTCGCGAACGGCGAGCGCGCCAACGACCGCGGGGGACTGACCGGTTCACGCCTGGAGACCGGCTACGACCCCACCGACAAGGGCTTCTACCAGGGCGGCGACCTCAAGGGCCTCACCAAGCGCCTGGACTACATCAAGGGCCTCGGCACGACCGCCATCTGGCTCGCGCCCATCTTCAAGAACCGGCCCGTACAGGGCAGCGGGAAGGACGCGTCGGCGGGCTACCATGGCTACTGGATCACCGACTTCACCCAGGTCGACCCGCACTTCGGCAGCAACCGGGACCTGGAGACGCTGATCGACAAGGCCCATGCCAAGGGCATGAAGGTCTTCTTCGACGTCATCACCAACCACACCGCCGACACCGTGGACTACGCCGAGAAGGCCTACGGCTACCGTCCCAAGGGCTCCTACCCGTACCTCGACAAGAGCGGCCGCCCGTTCGACGACCGCGACGGGATCCCGCGCGGCGCGGTCGACGCCGACTCCTTCCCGTACACCCCGGTCAAGGGCGAGGGCGCCGTCACCAAGGTCCCGGCCTGGCTCAACGACCCGACGATGTACCACAACCGGGGCGACTCCACCTGGGCCGGGGAGAGCGCCGAGTACGGCGACTTCGTCGGACTGGACGACCTGTGGACCGAGCGGCCCGAGGTCGTCGAGGGCATGAAGCGGATCTACGAGAAGTGGGTCCGCGACTTCCGGATAGACGGCTTCCGGATAGACACGGTCAAGCACGTCGACCTTGACTTCTGGACCCAGTGGGCGACCGCGCTGGACGCCTACGCGGCCAAGCGGGGCCGTGAGGACTTCTTCATGTTCGGCGAGGTGTTCTCCGCCGACACCGCCGTGACGTCGCCGTACGTCACCCGGGGCCGGCTCGACTCGACCCTCGACTTCCCCTTCCAGGACGCGGCCCGCGCCTACGCCTCGCAGGGCGCCGACGCCGGCCGGCTCGCCGAGGTCTTCGCCGACGACTACCGGTACACCACCGACAAGGCCAACGCCTACGAGCAGGTGACCTTCCTCGGCAACCACGACATGGGCCGCATCGGCACCTTCCTGAGGCAGGACAACCCCGGCGCCGGCGACGCCGAGCTGCTGAAGCGGGCCCGTCTCGCCAACGAGCTGATGTTCCTCAGTCGGGGCAACCCGGTCGTCTACTACGGCGACGAGCAGGGCTTCACCGGCGCGGGCGGCGACAAGGACGCCCGCCAGACCCTGTTCGCGTCCAAGACCGCCGACTACCTCGACGACGACCAGCTCGGCACGGACCGCACCCACGCCGACGACGCGTACGACACCGGGCACCCCGTCTACCGCTCGATCGCCGCGCTGTCGAAGCTCACCCGTGAGCACCCGGCGCTGCGTGACGGCGTCCAGCAGGAGCGCTACGCGAAGGACTCCGTCTACGCCTTCTCCCGCACGGACGCGGAGAAGCGCGCGGGAGCCGTCGAGTACCTGGTGGCCGTCAACAACGCCACCACCGAGAAGACCGTGACCGTGCCCGTGGACTCGGCGGAGTTCCGGGCCCTGTACGGCGGTTCCGGCACCGTCCGCGCCGGTGACGGGGAACTCACCGTCACCGTCCCCGCACTGTCGTCGCTGGTGCTGCGCGCCACCGGGCCCCTTGCACCGCCCGCCAGCCGACCCGCCCTCACCCTCAAGCCCCCCGCCGCCGGGGCGACCGGCACCGTGGAGATCTCCGCCGACGTCCGCGGCGGACAGCTCAACCGGGTCGTCTTCGCCGCGCAGGTCGGCAACGGCAAGTGGCGCACCCTCGGCACCGCCGACCACGCCCCGTACAAGGTGACCCAGCACATCACGGCGCCCGCCGGGACGCCACTGCGCTACAAGGCGGTCGTCGTCGACAGCCTCGGACGCACCGCGAGCGCCCTCGCCGCGACCACGGCCGGCCAGGTCCCGCCGCCCGAGAAGCCCACGGCCGTCGAGCGCACCCATGCGGTCGTCCACTACAAGCGCGCCGACGGCGACTACGACGGCGCGCGGCTGAAGGCGGCCGGGACCACGGCAGCGTTCACCGGCCGCGACGCCTGGGGCGCCTTCGCCTGGGTCAAGGTCCCCGAGGGCACGTCGGCCCTCTCGTACACCGTCGAGAAGGACGGCGCCCCCGACGGGCCGGAGCGCACCATAGGCCTCGGCCGCACCGGCGAGGTCTGGATCACGCAGGGCCAGGACGGCCAGTCCGACACCGCTCCCGACGGTGCCCGCCCGCCGCAGGACCCGAAGAAGGCCGTGCTGCACTACCACCGGCCCGGGGGAGGCGACTACGACGGGTGGGGCCTGCACACGTGGACCGGCGCATCCGAGCCCACCGACTGGTCGAAGCCGCTGATGCCGGTCCGGAAGGACGCGTACGGCGTCGTCTTCGAGGTCCCGCTCGCCGAGGGCGCCACGTCGCTGAGCTACATCGTCCACAAGGGCGACGAGAAGGACCTGCCGACCGACCAGTCGCTGTCGTTCGGCAGCCACGGCCGCGAGGTGTGGATGCTCGCCGGGCAGCCGAAGTACCTGCTGCCGATGAGCGGCGGCGCCCCCGCGCCCGACCTGTCGAAGGCCGAGGCGCAGTTCATCGACCGCGACACCGTCGTGTGGAAGGTGAAGGCCACCGACGCCACCAGCCAGCAACTGGTGTACGCACCCGGCGGCGGCATCGGGATTGTCGACGGCGCACTCAGCGACGAGGGGCGGTGGCTGCGGCTGAACCCGTCCGCACTGACCGGCGCCCAGAAGGCGAAGTACCCGCACCTGAAGGACTTCCCCGCCTTCACCGTCGACCCGCGCGACCGCGACCGGGTCGAAGGCGCCCTGCGCGGCCAGCTGATCGCCACCCAGCGCAATGCGGAGGGCGCGCTGCTCGCCGCGACCGGAGTGCAGATCCCGGGCGTCCTCGACGACCTGTACGCGGGCAAGGCGCAGAAGGCCGCGCTCGGACCGGTGTTCCGCAAGGGACGCCCGACGCTGTCGGTGTGGGCCCCCACCGCGCGCAAGGTCGCCCTCGAGCTGGACGGGAAGACCGTCCCGATGCGCCGCGACGACGCCTCCGGCGTCTGGTCGGTCACCGGCCCGGCGAGCTGGCGGGGCAAGCCCTACCGGTACGCCGTGACGGTCTGGGCGCCCAGTGTGCGCAAGGTGGTCACCAACAGGGTCACCGACCCGTACTCCACCGCCCTCACCACGGACTCGGCCCGCAGCCTCGTCGTCGACCTCGCCGACCCGAAGCTCGCCCCCGAGGGCTGGTCCACGCTGCGCAAGCCGGCCGCCGTGCCGCTGAAGGACGCCCAGATCCAGGAGCTGCACGTCCGCGACTTCTCGGTCGCCGACCGCACCGCGAGGAACAAGGGCGGCTACCTCGCCTTCACCGAGCGCGACTCGGACGGGATGAAGCACCTGGCGTCGCTCGCGAGGAGCGGTACCTCCTACGTGCACCTGCTTCCCGCCTTCGACATCGGGACCGTCCCGGAGAGGAAGTCGGACCAGTCCGTGCCGGACTGCGACCTGAAGGTGTACGCGCCGGACTCCGAGGAGCAGCAGGCCTGCGTCGCGAAGGCGGCCGCGAAGGACGCCTACAACTGGGGCTACGACCCGCTGCACTACACCGTCCCGGAGGGCTCCTACGCCTCCGACCCCGAGGGAACGCGCCGCACGGTCGAGTTCCGGCGGATGGTGCAGGGCCTGAACGGCGCCGGACTGCGCACCGTCATGGACGTCGTCTACAACCACACCGTCGCGAGCGGCCAGTCGGAGAAGTCCGTACTGGACCGGATCGTCCCCGGCTACTACCAGCGGCTCCTCGACGACGGATCCGTGGCCACGTCCACCTGCTGCGCCAACACCGCGCCCGAGAACACCATGATGGGCAAGCTCGTCGTGGACTCGGTCGTCACCTGGGCGAAGCACTACAAGGTCGACGGCTTCCGGTTCGACCTGATGGGCCACCACCCGAAGGCGAACATGCTCGCCGTCCGCAAGGCCCTCGACTCGCTCACCGTCGGGAAGGACGGTGTCGACGGGAAGAAGGTCGTCCTGTACGGGGAGGGCTGGAACTTCGGCGAGATCGCGGACGATGTCCGGTTCGTCCAGGCCACCCAGCGGAACATGGCCGGGACGGGGATCGCCACCTTCTCCGACCGGGCGCGGGACGCCGTCCGAGGCGGCGGCCCGTTCGACGAGGACCCGGGCGTCCAGGGCTTCGCCTCCGGTCTGTTCACCGAGCCCAACGCCTCCGGGGCCAACGGCACCCCGGCCGAGCAGAGGGCCCGGCTGCTGCACTACCAGGACCTGATCAAGGTCGGGCTGTCCGGCAACCTCGCGTCGTACACCTTCACCGACACCCGGGGCCGCACGGTCAAGGGCTCCGAGGTGGACTACAACGGCTCACCGGCGGGCTACGCGGCGGCACCCGGTGACGCCCTCGCCTACGCGGACGCCCACGACAACGAGACGCTCTACGACGCGCTCGCGTTCAAGCTGCCGCCGTCCGTCCCCGCGGCCGACCGCGCCCGGATGCAGGTCCTGGCGATGGCGACGGCCGCGCTCTCCCAGGGACCCGCACTGTCCCAGGCCGGCACCGACCTCCTCCGGTCGAAGTCGCTCGACCGCAACTCCTACGACAGCGGTGACTGGTTCAACCCCGTCCACTGGGACTGCCGCGACGGCAACGGTTTCGGCCGCGGCCTGCCGCCGGCCGCCGACAACAAGACCAAGTGGCCCTACGCCAAGCCGCTGCTGACCGCGCCCACGCTGAAGCCCGGCTGCGCGGAGATCACCGGCACCTCGGCCGCCTACCGCGATCTGCTGAGGATCCGTACGACCGAGAAGGAGTTCGGACTCGGCTCGGTGGACGAGGTGCAGTCGGCGCTCTCGTTCCCGCTGTCGGGCACGGACGAGACGCCGGGCGTGATCACCATGCGCCTCGGTGACCTGGTCGTGGTGTTCAACGCCACTCCGGACCGCCGGACCCAGCGGATCGGCGCCCTCGCGGGCACGTCCTACGGGCTGCACCCGGTCCAGGCCGGGGGCGCCGACCCGGTGGTCAAGTCCGCGTCGTACGACGGCGCCACCGGCTCCTTCGCGGTGCCGGGACGCACCGTCGCCGTCTTCACCCGCGGCTGACGCGCGGCGGCGCGCCAGGGCCCTCGGGGCTCAGGCGCGCTGCTGCGGAACCCGTGCCGCGGGTGCCGGGGACGGCGCCTGCGGCACGAGGGCCACGAGCCGGCCGACGAGGTCCCCGAAGAGCCCGTCGGCCGGCTCGTCCCGCATGATGCGCTCCAGCACGGCCGCCATGTCCGGGTCGTACGCCGCGGGCACCGCCACCAGCGCCGCGAAGTCGTGGACCAGTTGGAGCTCCAGCTCCGCGCGCGGTATCTCCCGGCCGTCCAGCCAGATCAGCGCGGTGGACTCGGCCAGTGACACCCAGGACCGCACCACCAGCCGCAGCCGCGGCGCCGGGTCGGTGACGCCGAGATGGGCCATGATCTGCTCGTAGGCCGCCTGGCGGACCCCGTCTATCACCGCGCTGGTGGTGCCGGTGCCTGCCGCGGGACCGCCCCGCATCAGCGCCGAGAAACCCGGCCCGTGCTCGTCGACGAAGTCGAAGAACCGGCGCATCACCCTCAGCAGCCGTCCGCCGAGCGGCCCTTCGTGCCGCTCCGAGAAGCGGTGGGCGAGGTCCTCCGCCGCGCGCCGCAGCGCGGCCTCGTACAGGCTCTGCTTGCCGGGGAAGTAGTGGTAGACCAGCGGGCGCGAGATCCCCGCGGCGGCGGCGATCTCGTCGATCGACACCTCGTCGGGGGAGCGGTGGCTGAACAGCTCCAGCGCCACTCCGATCAGCTGCTGCCTGCGCTCTTCGACGCCCATCCTGCGGCGAACCCCGGTCGTCATGCGAACAGCCTAACGGCCGGGCTTCGGACGCCGTCCGCCGCTCGGCCGTTAGGCTTCCGGAACATGACCGCTTCTGACCAGGAGACACCCGCGGAGTCCCCGGCACCTTCGGACGCGTCCGAGCTCGTGGACGCGCCCGCGCCGGCGGGAGTGCCCGCGGTGGACGGGCCCGTACCCGCGGACGGGCCCGCGCCCTCGGAGGTGCCCGCAGCCGCGCCGGGGCGCATGACCCCCCGCCAGGCCCGGACGCTCCGGATCGCCGCGGCGTCCGTCGTGCTCGTGGCGCTCGGTGCGGTCCTGGCGGTGCGGCTGGCCAGTCGCACGTCGGTCCTCGTGGTCGGGGTGTACGGACTGGCCATGATCCTGTGCGGAGTTGTCATCGAGCTCAGCCGCCACGGCCGCACCCGGCTGGGCACGTATCTGCTGGGCGCGGGCCTGGCGGCGGCCCTTGCGGCGGACTGGCTGCTGCTGCCCTGAGCCGCTCGGCTCCGGGCGCATCGGGCCCAGCCGTTCCGTCCGGACTCCGTGCTCCGGCCGCCGTTCAGCGCAGGGCACGCATCCGGGATCCGTCCGCGAGCCTGCCGTCGAGCTCCACCCGTACCCCCTGGCGCGCCGGCACGACGAGGTGGTTGCCCCCCGCGCTGCCGGTGACCCCGCCGGAAGTGCGTACGGAGGCGACGTCCTCACTGCCCGCGGCCAGTACGTACCACCGGCCCGTGCGGGACTTCCACAGCACGCCCGCCAGCACCCGCGGGTCCCGAGGTCCGCACGCGGGCGACACCTCGGAACGGGCCACCACCACACCGGTCGACGGGGCCGCCGGGCCCGACCGCGGCGGCTGGAACTGGGCGAGCACCCGGCCGCCCGTGCCGCGCCAGGTCTCGGCGCGGGTGCACACCCAGGCGGCCCTGCCGTTCCCCTCCGGCAGCCACTGACGCGTGTACCGCCAGGTGTTGACCTCCCGCACCCCGTTCGAGCGCATCGTGGGCAGCAGACAGGCCGTGCGCGCCCAGGCGGTGCGGGCCTCCTCGGGAGCTTCGGGGACATCGTCGGAGGACAGCGGAGGCCCCCAGGTCAGCCGGGCCGGAACGATCTCGCCGAGATCGGTGACCAGCCGTCGGGCGCCGCCGCCGGCCAACTCCAGCGCGTGCCACGCCCGGCATTCGCGGGCCTCGGCCGGGCTCGGCAGCACCTCGGTCACCCCGTGCGCGTCGCGCCGCAGTGTCCGGGGCTCCGCGTCCGGATCGAGCAGATCCCGCGCCGAGGCGCCGCTCACCCAGGGTGCCGTCAGATAGCGGACACCGTCGTCGCCCCGGCCGACCAGCAGCGCCCCGGCGGTGGCCGCGTCCGCCGCGTCGGTCCGGGCGAGGTCCAGCGCCGGGCCGCCGCTCGCGCCCCCGTCCGGCTCCGCGTACCGCACAACGCGCAGCCCGTCGTGGAACACCACCACCCGGGCCCGGTCCACCTCGCCCGCGAACAGCAGCTGTGGCGCCCCCATCGGCGGACCCGGCGGGGTGCCGGGTGTCGCGGACACCTGCACCGTCGCACCGGGCCGCGCCCAGACGGCGAGCGCCCTGCGCAGCAGTGCGCGGTCCCCGGTCAGCGAGCCCCGGGCGGGCCACACGGAGAAGTCCGTGCGGCTGGAGCTCCGCCAGGCCAGAGCGCCGATCCGCTGCAGCCGGGCCGGGTCCAGCGCCGCCTCGGCCGCCGGGTGGCGCGCGTACAGCGGAGCGGCCGCCTCCGCCGGTGCCCAGCCCTCTCCGGGCATGCTCAGCAGTGTGCCGGACACCAGCACGGCCGCGGCCGCCGCCAGCGCGGCCTTCGCGTGCCGCCGGCGGCGCATCAGATCGGTCGGCCGGGCCTGCAGCGAGCAGGGGTCGAACTCGGGGGAATCCAGCAGCTCGACCGCGGTCCTGCCCTCCGGGGTGCGGAGCCCGTCCGCCGCCGCGAGCGCCGCGTGCGGGTCGGCCACCCCGGCGCAGGTCAGGACCTGCCGCACCGCGGCATCCGTCAGCCCCTCCAGGGCGCGCAGCGCGTACGCGGCACGAGCGGCCCCGGACAGCGCGGACAGTCCCTGGTCCAGGGCGAGTTCATCGGCGCCGCCGGAACGCGGGAACAGCCGCAGCCCCCACACCTGGGGCAGCAGCGGCGGGAACTGCACACGCTTCGGCCAGGCACGCCGCCGCAGCGGGAGACCCGCGTCCAGCGCCTGCCGCAGCACCCGCCCGCGGACGAACGCGTACCCCGGCGCGGCCGTTCCGCGCGGGGCCGGCACCCGTGCCCCACTGGCCTGCGGAAGCCGGGCCGCACGGCCGCGCGGCAGGGAGCGCTGCACGATCCAGTGAGCGGTCAGCACCCGGCGGTTGCGGCCGAGGGAGGGCGGCAGGACGAGGTAGGCGGTCCGCACCAGACGCGGATAGTGCTCCACGAGCGCGGCCTCGGCCTGTTCCACGTCGACGGCGGCGGGGGCGAGTTCCTGGGTGCTCACCTTCAGCAGAACGAGCGAATACTGCGATAGTCACCAGCTCCGGCCGTCAGGCCCGGTGAGACGGGCGCGGATCCGTGCCACGGTCTCGTCGCCCACTCCGAGGCCGTCCCTCACGTACCGCTCCAGCGAACCGTGGAGCCTGGTCACCTCGTCCCGGGCGGCGGACAGGTAGTCCGGTGTCACACCGACGACGGTGAGCGCGATCTCCGGGTCGCCGCCCTGGGCGGTGAAACCCTCCACGAGCGGTGCGAACGCCTGGCGCACCGCCCGGTTCACGGAGAGGTACTCCGCCATCACGGTGTCCTCGTCCGCGCCGAGCAGGCCCAGCACCACGGCCGCGGCCCAGCCCGTGCGGTCCTTGCCCGCGGTGCAGTGGAACAGCAGCGTCCCGGCGTCCGGCTCGGCCAGGGCCTCCAGGAAGGCCCCGTAGCCGTGCCGGGCGGACTCCGTGGAGACGAGGGCCCGGTAGGTGTCGGCGAACAGGGCGTGCGCCCGGCCCCCGCCCAGTTCCCGCTCGGCGGCCGCCGGGTCGCCCAGGACCTCCCGCAGCCGTGCGGCCGCGGGCACCGTGCCGGAGGCCAGGAAGTCCGCCAGCACGTCGGCCGCCAGCACCCGGGTGCCCGGCGGAAGGCGATCGGGCCGCGCCCGGCGCTCCGCCTCCGTGCGGAAGTCGAAGACGGTCCGGACGCCCAGGGCCGCCACCGCCGGGTCGGCCGCGGTGTCCAGCCGGTCCAGCTGCCCGGACCGCAGCAGCAGGCCCGGCCGCACGATGCGGTCGCCCGTGAGCGGGGTCGGGCCGAGGTCGCGCAGATTGGCAACGGTGGTCGCGGGGATCGCGGGCATGGCGGCGGCTTCTCCCTGGTGCACATGGGGCAGCTGGTGCGGGTGCGACGTGCGGCACGTTACCCCTCGTTCCTCTGCACACCGGGGCGCCGACCGGGCACGATGGCCCGATGAGTACGCAACGAGCTCGAAGCACCACTCCGATGGCCCTGGTCGCGCTGGCACTGACGGCGGCCACGGCCCTCACCGCCTGCGGCGGGGACGCGGACGAGGCCCCCGACGTGCCGAGGACGGCGACCGGGAGCCTGGAGCAGTTGGCGAAGCAGGCCGAGTGCGAGCCGAACATCCAGACGGACGCCAAGGAGTTGCGGCAGGCGAACTGCGCGACGAAGGACGGCGAGTACGTCCTCGCCACCTTCGCCACCGACCGCGGCCAGCGCGAGTGGATCAACGTGGCCAACGACTACGGCGGCTCGTACCTCGTCGGCAGGAAGTGGGTCGCGGTCGGCGACGAGAAGGTCGTGGCGGCACTGCGCGGCCGGCTCGGCGGGACCGTGGAGAGCGGCGCCTCGCATGGCGGGCACTCGGGGAGCAGCGCCGGCAGTGGGGGGAACGAGGACGAGCACTCCGGCCATCACTGAGCAGACCGCGCAGGTATGGGGGGGGAGGGGGACGGGCGGGGAGGGGTCCGGCGGAAGGTGGCGCCGAACCCCGGGACTCGGGCGGGGAGTCCGGGGTTCGGCGCCGGCTCAGGGAGCGGTCAGCGGCACTTGCGTCCGCCGTTGATGCAGCTCACCACCTTGTTCATCAGCTTCTGGTCGAAGACGTTGATGAAGTCGCCGTGGTCGGTGATGGGCTTGTGCAGCTGCTCCGGGAAGGAGTCGACCGCGAAGACGCTCGGGTTCTCCCCGTCGAAGACCGGCGGCGGCACGTCGTAGACGATGCGCTGCACGAGCTGCGGAATGGCCCGGAAGCCGTTGGGGCAGGCGCCGTTCGCCTGGGCGAAGGCGACNGTCGAAGACGTTGATGAAGTCGCCGTGGTCGGTGATGGGCTTGTGCAGCTGCTCCGGGAAGGAGTCGACCGCGAAGACGCTCGGGTTCTCCCCGTCGAAGACCGGCGGCGGCACGTCGTAGACGATGCGCTGCACGAGCTGCGGAATGGCCCGGAAGCCGTTGGGGCAGGCGCCGTTCGCCTGGGCGAAGGCGACATGGGTGCGGTGGTTGGCGCTGTCGGTGTTCTGACCGTCCCAGCAGCTCTGGAACTTGAACGTCCGCACCACCTGGCTGCCCTCGGGGCAGATCGGGTACTTGTCCTTCAGCTGGCGGTTCTCGAACCCGGTGCAGCTCCACGACGCGTTCGCGTTCGCGTCACCGTTGACGAACGCCTTGGCGTCGCCGGTGATGATCCGCAGGAACCGCGGCATGGCCGTCACCTTGGAGCGCGGGTTGCCGACGAAGTTCAGCGTGACCTGCGACGGCGTCTGGATCTCGCCGACGTTCTGGTCCTTGCCGCCGCCGTCGGCGTCGGCGTCGTCCTCCTGCTGCCCGTTCTGCAGCCGCAGCACCGGCCAGTAGTACGTCGACTTGTCGGCCTGGTTCACACAGGTCGTCTGCCCGTTGGCGAGGTCGTCGTCGCTGGCGAAGGCGTCGTTGGCCTGGTTGCCCACGTAGTCGTGCATGTGGTGGGCGCCGTTGGCGACACCGGGAGCGACGATCACGTTGTCCGGGTTGAACTTCCCGTTCTCGTTCACACCGCAGTCGGTCGTGAACGTGCCCCGGGAGGCACCGCGCCCGTTGCGCGGGTTGCTGACGTTCGGCTGGACGGACTGGATGTCGACGAAGTCGGACTGCTCCGGGCCGTTGCCGGCCTGACCGCCGTTGCCGCCGCCCTGGCCGTTGTCCTGGCCCTGGTCCTGACCGCCGTTGTCCTGACCCTGACCCTGGTCCTGGCCGTCGCCCTGACCNGCCGGCCTGACCGCCGTTGCCGCCGCCCTGGCCGTTGTCCTGGCCCTGGTCCTGACCGCCGTTGTCCTGACCCTGACCCTGGTCCTGGCCGTCGCCCTGACCACCGTCCTGCCCCTCCTTGTCGGCGTCGTCCTCCTGCAATTCGCAGGCCGCCATGGACTCGAGGCCCTTAGGGCGCTCGCCAGACCGGCCGATCGCCGTGGAGATGCGCTCGAGACTGGCCGTCCGTTTGTCCTCCAGCGGACCGAGGACCGCGTTCTCGGCGAACTTCGGGTCCCGCGCGACCTGTTCCTTCTGCTCGGCGAACCGCTTGTATGCCTCCGTGATCTGGCTGTCCATCGCGGCCAGTTCCTTGTCGACCTCGGAACGCGCCGCGTCCGGCACCTCCGAGAGCCCGTTCGCTGCCTCCGGACACTTGATGGTGGACGCGGCGGCGCCGGCTCCGAGGGTCTGGTTCTGCGACTGCCCCCACCCCTCGCCGGCCGAGGCATAGGTGTTGACCGCGATCAGCCCACCCCCGCCCAGCATGAGCGCGATCGAGGCCGCCACTACTCTCCTGCCGCCCGTTGAGCGTCTGCGTGCACTTCTTCTCAATGGAACTCCTGTGCGTCTCTGCCGGTTCGCGCGTGGACGCGAACGGCTGTGGGGGACCCGCTGAGTTCCATACGGACGCTCGCCGCGGAGTGTTCAAAGCAATCCGCAACTCGCCGTCCCTTCGGGGCGGGACGAGGCCCCGGGCGCCGGTCGAAGATCGCGTCGCACCTCGGAAGTCACCTCGCGAGCGCTCGTCACCCCGCAGAATCCCATTGCCTGGGTGAACTCGTCGGTGAGGATCCCAAGCAGGCGCGAGACCGCTTGCCCACCACCCGCCGCGAGCGCGTAAGCCGCGGAACGGCCGACCCCTGCCGCGGTGGCCCCGCTGCTGAGATATGCGAGCGCGTCCGCGCCACGTGTCACGGCCCCGTCACAGTAGACCTCGCAGCGCCCGTCAACGGCTCGTACGACCTCCTCGAGAACGCTGATGGTGGACGGCTGCCGATCGAACTGACGGCCGCCATGGTTCGACACGTAGATTGCGTCGGCGCCTTGGTCGAGCGCGATCCGCGCGTCCTCGGCGCACATGATGCCCTTGATCACGATCATGCCGGGCCACTCTGCACGGACCCGGGCGACGTCGCTCCACGTGACGCTCATGTCGTCGTTCTCGTCCATCCATGGCTTCATCCGCGACATCCGCAGTCGCCGCCCGTTCTCCAGGTAGTTCCCGTAAGTGACCCTGCGGCGGAACAGGACGTTCGACAGCCACCGCGGGTGCACGGCGCAGGACAGCAGGTCGGGCAGACCGAACGCCGGAGGCAGTCGATCGAGACCGTGACGCAGGTCGCGCTCCCGCTTGTCGCCGAGTACGCAGTCACCGGGAAGGACGAGCACGTCGATGCCCAGGTCGCGCGCTTGGGCGATGTGCTGCTCGGTGTGCGCGCGCTCCTTCCAGAAGTTCACCTGCGACCACACACGCCCTGGAGCCGCAGCAGCGACTTCGGGCAGGGACACACCCGACCAGGCGCTGTGGATGAAAACGGCACCGGCTCGATGGACCGCACGGGCGACCCCGACATCCGCGTCCGGATGCATGAGACCGAGCATGCCCATCGGGGCGATGAAGAACGGTGTCTCGCAGTGCCGGCCCAGCATTGATACGTCGGTCTGCAGAGCACTCACCGAGGGGAATGCTCGTTGCTTGAACTCGACGCGGCGCACATCACGGATGTTGCTGTCGCTCGTCAGTTCGTCGAGCGCCGCCCCTTCGAGGAAGTCAAAGACCATCCGGGGCAGTCGCCGACGCGCTCGGCGCTTGTAGTCGGCGGCGCTCACGGTACGGGAGGCCCGCATCAGAGTTCCTCCCCGATGGCGGTGGCTGACGGGAAGGCGCCGGTCCGTTCCGGCTTGGCGACGCCGGCGGGTGCGGCGGTGCAACGCACCGCACCGACGTCCATGACGACTGCACGTGGCATTGGGGACTCCTGGTTCTGGAGGGCTTTGCCGAGGAAGGCTCGGGCGCACCGCGGCGCGACTCGCTCCCATGCCTCTTGTCCACATGGGCGGTGTCCATTTCCGGTCGAGTCTTCGACGGGTGACGGAAATCGTGCGGCACCAGCAGAGGCAGCGCAAGGTGAGTCAGGGTGACCGTTGCCTCACACATTGTTCAGTTGTGCTAATCATCAGTTTCCTGAGGACCTGCAGCAGGCGAGGAGTATGAGCAACCGTTCTCGCCGGAACTGTTAAATTGTTCTGATGCTCACACCATCGCAGCTGCAGGCGATACGCGACGTGGTCGCAACCGGCTCGCTCAGGACAGCCGCCAGGCGGCTGGGCTACACGCCCTCCGCCGTCTCCCAGCAGATCTCCTCCATGGAACGCGCATTGGACGTGCAGCTCCTGGAGCGCCTTCCTCACGGCATTCGGCCCACCGCGGCAGGTATCCAGCTCGCCCGCCGGGCAGCCCGGCTGCTGTCCGAGCTGGAAGCCGCCGAGGACGAGATGCGGTCCTTCGCCTCCGCCGAGCGCGGTCGACTGTATTTGGGCAGCTTCTGGTCGGCGGGCTTTCGGCTGGTCCCTGCGGTGCTCGCGGATCTTCTTCAGGACCGTCCGCAGGTCGATGTCCGGTACGAGGAGGCCGATCCGCATGTGACGCTGCCGGCGGTCATCGACGGTCGGCTCGACCTCGCCGTGGTCTTCGAGTACGGCACGGTGCCGCGCACCTGGCCCAAGGACCTGGACTGCACGTTGCTCCTGGAGGAGCCTCTGTACGTCCTGGTACCCAGCGGGCATCGGCTGTCTCGGCGCAAGCACGTGCGGATCGGCGACCTGTCCCAAGAGCGGTGGATCTGCTCCCACGAGAACGCGGACGCGGCGCGTGCCCTTTTCCACATCTGCGCGGAGGCCGGCTTCCGCCCCGAGGTGCTCTTCCGCACGGACGACTACAACCTGCCGTTTGAGCTGGTGCGCCGCGGACTGGGGGTCGCCATGGTGCCCGAGCTGGCCATGCTCGAGTCCCACGAAGTACATGTCGTCCGACTCGCCCATCCCTCGTATGCGCGTCGCGTCTTCGCGGTCCGCCGTACCTCGGACCCCAACCCCTTCCTGAACCAGGCGATCTCCATGCTCCGAACCGCGGCGGAGGCGATTGACCAGCGCGTCACACGCTCCGAACTTCCCACCGCAAGCTGATGCGGAGACTGCACCGCCGCAGGAGAGGCGGGATGACGGCACTGTCGTCTCTGAGGTCGGGCGGACCCAGGGCGACCGATCCGTATCACTCCTCGCAGCCCTCGGGCGTGTTCGGCGAGACCGCACGCACCATGTCGAGATGCGGATCGGTCTCCTCCACGGGCGGCCTCCGTTCGGCGGCTTGCGGGAGTTCAGCGGCGGCCCCGCAGTGCCTGTTCGACCCACTGGCGCAGAGCCGGCGCGGGAGCCGCGCCCGCCTGTCGGGCGATCACCTCTCCCCGGTCCATCAGGATTAGGGTGGGTACGGCCTGCACCTGGAACTTCTGCGCGATGCGCGGCGCCTGGTCGACGTCGACCCTGACCAGCTTGATCCGACCGGCCAGTTCCCGTGCGACCTGCTCCAGCGCCGGACCGACCATGCGGCAGGGTCCGCACCAGGTGGCCCACAGGTCGACGAGTACGACGGGCGCGGCCCTCATGGCGACCTCCTCGAAGTCGCCGTCGCCCGCGTCGACGATCCACGGGAGCGGGGCCTTGCAGCTCCCGCAGCGCGGACGACCGTCGGCGGCCGCCGGCACGCGGTTCCCGCGGCCGCATTCGGTGCACGCGACCGTTCCGCCGCCCGTGTCGGTCGGGTTCACCGGGCTCACGCGGCCTCTTGGACGGGGCGCGGCCGGCCGGGGGCGTCGTCGTAGGTGACGACGAGTTCGCCGTCCTGCTCGCCGACCCGGACCGTCGAGCCGTCCCGCACGTCACCGCGGATCAGCGCACGGCCGACCAGGGTCTCGACCTCGTGCGAGATGTAGCGGCGCAACGGCCGGGCACCGTAGACGGGGTCGAAGCCCTGCTCGGCGATGTGCTCGCGGGCGGCGTCGGTGAGTTCCAGGGTGATCTGCCGCTCCCCGAGCCGCCGGCGCAGATCGTCGAACTGGAGGTCGACGATCTTCTTGATCTGTGCCATGCCGAGGGGCTTGAACAGCACGACGTCGTCGATGCGGTTGAGGAACTCCGGCCGGAAGTGTGCCTGCAGATCGCCCATGACCAGGGCCCGGGTCTCGGGCTTGATCTCGCCGTCGGCGGTGACGCCGTCGAGCAGGTACGTCGACCCGATGTTGGAGGTCATGATGACGACGGTGTTGCGGAAGTCGACCGTGCGGCCCTGGGAGTCGGTGATCCGGCCGTCGTCGAGCACCTGCAGCAGGGTGTTGAAGACGTCCGCGTGCGCCTTCTCGATCTCGTCGAACAGGACGACGGAGTACGGCTTGCGGCGGACGGCCTCGGTGAGCTGGCCGCCCTCCTCGTAGCCGACGTATCCCGGGGGCGCGCCGACCAGCCTGCTGACGGTGTGCCGCTCCTGGTACTCGCTCATGTCCAGGCGGATCAGGCTCTCCTCGCTGTCGAAGAGCGCCGCCGCCAGCGCCTTGGCAAGCTCGGTCTTGCCCACGCCGGTCGGGCCGAGGAACACGAACGAGCCGATCGGCCGCCGCGGGTCCCGGATGCCGGAACGGGCCCGGATGATGGCGTCGGTGACGAGTTTGACCGCCTCGTCCTGCCCGACGACGCGCTCCCCGAGGATCTCGTCGAGCCGCAGCAGCTTCTCGCGCTCGCTCTCCTGGAGCCGGGTTACGGGGATCCCGGTCCACGCGGCGACGATCTCGGCGATCTCGTCCTCGGTGACGACCTCGTGCAGCAGCCGGTTCTCGCCCTGCTTGACCGCCAGGGAGTCCTCCTCGGCCGCGAGTCGCCTCTCCAGTTCGGTGATCCTGCCGTAGCGGAGTTCCGCGGCTCGGTTGAGGTCGTAGTTCCGCTCGGCCTCCTCGGCCTCCTGCCGTGCCTGCTCCAGCTCCTGGCGCAGTTCCTGCACCCGCCTGATGGCCTGGCGCTCGGCCTCCCACTTGGCGTGCATGGCGTCGGCCTCCGCACGCAGATCGGCCAGTTCGCGCCGGAGTTCCTCGAGGCGCTTGCGGCTGGCGGGTTCGGACTCCGTGTCGAGTGCCGCCTCCTCGATCTCCAGCCGGGTCACCCGGCGGGTGATCTCGTCGAGTTCGGCCGGCATCGAGTCGATCTCCGTCCGCAACCGGGCGCAGGCCTCGTCCACGAGGTCGATCGCCTTGTCCGGCAGGAACCGGTCGGAGATGTAGCGGTGGCTGAGGGTGGCGGCGGCGACGAGCGCGGTGTCCTGGATCTTCACCCCGTGGAAGACCTCCAGGCGTTCGCGCAGTCCGCGAAGGATGGAGATGGTGTCCTCGACGCTGGGCTCGTCCACGACCACCTGCTGGAAACGGCGTTCGAGGGCGGCGTCGGACTCCACGTACTTGCGGTACTCGGCGAGGGTGGTGGCGCCGATCATGTGGAGTTCGCCGCGTGCCAGCATCGGCTTGAGCATGTTCCCGGCGTCCATGGCGCCCTCGGGACCTCCGCCCGCACCGACGACGGTGTGCAGTTCGTCGACGAACAGCAGGATCCGCCCCTCGGCGCCTTTGACCTCGCCGAGCACGGCCTGCAGCCGTTCCTCGAACTCACCCCGGTATTTGGCGCCCGCGACCAGCAGGCTCATGTCGAGGGCGAAGATCGTCCGGTCGCGAAGACCGTCGGGCACGTCCCCGCGTACGATCCGTTGGGCCAGCCCCTCCACGATCGCCGTCTTGCCGACGCCCGGGTCGCCGATCAGGACGGGGTTGTTCTTCGTCTTCCGGCTCAGGATCTGGATGACGCGGCGGATCTCCGCGTCGCGGCCGATGACCGGGTCCGTCCTTCCGCCGCGGGCCTCGGCGACCAGGTCCCGGCCGTACTTCTCGAGTGCCTCGTACGAGCCCTCGGGGGTGGCGGAGGTGACGCGCTGGTGACCGCGGATCTGCGTGAGGGCGTCGAGGAACGACTCCTTCGTGACGCCGAACTCCTTGAGCAGCCGGCCCGCGGAGGTCCTCGCCCCCTCGTCCACGAGGGCGAGGACGAGGTGCTCGACGGAGACGTACTCGTCCTTGAGCCGCTTGGCCTCCTGCTCGGCGGTGTCCAGCACCTGGGCGAGCCGCTGGGTGATGAACACCTGGCCGGGCTGGGCTCCGGGTCCGGTCACCCTGGGCCTGCGGGCCAGCGACTCCGTCACGGCCCTGCGCAGCCCCTGGGTGTCGACGTCCGCCCGGTCGAGCAGCCGGGGCACCAGGCCCTCGGGCTGGTCGATGAGGGCGAGCAGCAGATGCTCGCCGTCGACCTCGGTCTGGTCGAGCCGTCCGGCGATCGTCTGTGCTTCCCGCAGGGCTTCCTGCGACTTCTGGGTCAGCCGGTTCATATCCACGATTCATCACTCCTGGCGCCGGCGTTGCTGCGCCTCAGCGCGTCCTCCAGTTCGCTGATCCGGTCGAGCAGATCGAGCACCAGACCGAGGGAGGCGTAGTTGAGGTGCAGCCCGGCCCGTAGGCGTTGGATGCGGGCTAGTGCCGAAGGCGCGCTCCGGTCGAACCACAGCCGTCCGTCAGCGCCGCGGGTCGCGTCGATCAGCCCGAGCGCGACGAACCGCCGCACGACCTCGGGGTGGAGGGAGGCACGGCGTGCGACGGCGTCCAGGTCCAGCCGGGGGACCGGATCCATCGCGTAGCGCCGTACGACGACGTTCACGCCCGGTTGCCGGGCCGGTGGTGTCGCCGGGCGGTGCCCGGGGGTCCGCCCCGCGGTCCGGGGGTCGTGGGTCATCCTGGCTTCCTCGGGTCGAAGGTGGAGTCGGCGGCGAGTTGGCCGAACAGTTCGCGTTCGTGTTCGGAGAGCTTCGGCGGCACCATGATCCGGACCTCCGCGTAGAGGTCCCCGTCGCCGCCGCGGGGGTTGGGCATCCCCTCACCGCGCAGCCGCAGCCTGCGGCCGCTGGAGGAACCGCCCGGCACGGTGACCTTCGCCGTGCCGCCGGGGGTGGGAACGGGCACGGTGGCGCCGAGCGCGGCCTCCCAGGGGGTGACCGGGAGGACCACGTGGATGTCACGGCCCTCCAGCCGGAACCGCGAGTCCGGTGTGATCCGCACCCGCAGGTACAGGTCGCCCGACGAGCCGCCGCCGCTCCCCCGGCCGCCCTCTCCGGCCAGCCGGATGCGCTGGCCGTCGAGGACGCCGCGGGGAACCGTCACGTCGTAGGTCCGCGGACCGTCCGGTCCCGAGAGGGTGATGCCGCGTCTGCCACCGTGGTAGGCCTCTTCGACGCGGAGCGGGAGCTCCGCCTCCTGGTCCGCGCCGGGCACGGATCCCCCGGTCCTGGTCCCGCCGCGGCCGAACAGCCCGCCGAGCAGGTCCTCGAAGTCCACGCCCGCGCCCCCCTCGTAGCCATCGCCGAAGTCGGACACGAAGCGGACCCGGCGGCCGGCGCCGCCCGGTCCGCCGCCGCGGGCGTACCCGCCGCCCCGGGCGCCGGCGGCAGCCGCGACACGCTCGTCGTAGTCCTCCGGGACGTCCCGGAAGTGCTCGCCGAACCGGTCGTAGCGGCGGCGCGTGTCGGGGTCGGACAGCACGCCGTACGCCTCGTTGATCTCCCGGAACCGCTCCTCGGCCTCCGGGTCCTTGTTGACGTCGGGATGGTGCCGGCGGGCCAGCTTGCGGAAGGCCGCCTGGATCTCGTCGGAATCGGCGCTGCGGCCGACCCCGAGCACGTCGTAGTAGTCACGCGCCATGGGCGTCACTCCCGCCGCTTGTTCACCACGACGGACGCGGGACGCAGCTGCCGGTCGCCCTCGCCGTAACCGGGCCGCTGCACCCGGACCACGGTGTTGGGCACGGCCTCGGGGTCGTCGACGACACCGACGACCTCGTGCCGGGCCGGGTCGAACGGCACTCCCGTCTCCTCGTAGCGGGGGTATCCGAGCCCCCGGAGGACGTCGACGGCCAGGTCGCGCACGGCCTTGACTCCCTCCAGCACGGCGGACGGGTCGGATCCCGCGTGCTGGAGGGCGAGTTCGAGGTTGTCGATCACGGGCAGCCAGGCGGCAGACGTACGGGCCCGTTCGTCGCTCCGCTCGCGCTGCAGCTCCCGCGCGTGGCGCTTGCGGAGGTTGTCCAGGTCCGCGAGGGAGCGCCGCCAGCGGTCCCGGATCTCTTCGAGCTCCTCGGCGGGTTCCCCGGTGTCCGGCTGTGCCTCCGCGGCCGGTGCCCGGGTGGGCTCCTCCGGCGGAACGGGTACGTCGTCGGTGGTCATGAACCGTCTCAGCCCTTGTCGAACTCGGCGTCGATCACGTCGTCGCCGGCCCCTCCGGCACCGACCGACGCACCGTCGTCGGGCCCCGTGCCCGCCGCGCCCGTCGCGGCACCGGCGCGGTGGGCGGACAACGAGGCGTGGATCTGCTGCAGTTCGGACGTCAGTGACCTGACCCGGTCGACCGGCGCCTCCTCCCGCACGGCCCCCCTGGCGTCGCCGACCAGGATCTCCGCCCTGGCCTTCTCGTGCGGCGGCGCGGCGTCGCCCAGGTCCTGCAGTCGGCGCTCGACCTGGTAGGCCACGGCGTCCAGTTCGTTGCGGGCGTCGACGGCCTCGCGCAGTGCGGCGTCCTCGCCGCGGTGGCGCTCGGCCTCCTGGACCATCCGCTCCACCTCGCCCTGGTCGAGGTTGGAGCCCTCGCTGATGGTGATGCCCTGCTCGGCTCCCGTGTTCTTGTCGCGTGCGGTGACGTTCAGGATTCCGTTGGCGTCGACGTCGAAGGTGACCTCGATCTGCGGCTCGCCCCGAGGGGCCGGCCGGATGTCCTTCAGCTGGAAGCGCCCGAGGACACGGTTGTCGGCGGCCATCTCCCGCTCGCCCTGGAGGGCTACGACGTCGACGGCCGGCTGGTTGTCCTCGGCGGTGGAGAACGTCTGCGTACGGCGGACGGGGACCGTCGTGTTCCGTTCGACCAGCTTGGTCATCACGCCGCCACGGGTCTCCACGCCCAGCGACAGCGGGGTCACGTCGAGCAGCAGGACGTCCTTGACCTCGCCCTTGAGCACACCCGCCTGGATCGCGGCGCCCAGGGCCACGACCTCGTCGGGGTTCACGCTCATGTTCGGCTCCTTGCCGCCCGTCAGCCGGCGGACGAGGGCCTGCACGGCAGGGATGCGGGTGGATCCCCCGACGAGGATGACCTCGTCGATGTCGTTCTCGGTGACCTTGGCGTCCGCCATGGCCTGCTTGACGGGTTCCAGCGTCCGCTCGACGAGGTCCGCGGTGATCTGCTCGAACGTGGACCGCATGACGGTTTCCGTCAGGTGCTTGGGGCCGGCCGCGTCGGCGGTGATGAACGGCAGGCTGACCTGCGTCTGGGTCACGGAGCTCAGTTCGACCTTGGCCTTCTCCGCGGCCTCGAACAGCCGCTGCAGCGCCTGGGGGTCCTGGCGCAGGTCGATGCCGTTGTCCTGCTGGAACTTGTCGGCCAGGTGGTCGACCAGGCGCCGGTCGAAGTCGTCACCGCCGAGGTGGCTGTCACCGGCGGTGGACCGGACCTCGACCACGCCGTCGCCGACGTCGAGCAGGCTCACGTCGAAGGTGCCGCCGCCGAGGTCGAACACCAGGACCGTCTCGTGGCCCTTCTTGTCCAGGCCGTAGGCGAGGGCCGCGGCGGTCGGCTCGTTGATGATGCGGAGCACTTCCAGACCGGCGATCCTCCCGGCGTCCTTGGTGGCCTGGCGCTGGGCGTCGTTGAAGTACGCGGGAACGGTGATGACCGCCTCGGTCACCCGCTCCCCCAGCTGCTTGCCCGCGTCGTCGGCCAGTTTGCGCAGCACCAGCGCACTGATCTCCTCCGGCGAGTACAGCTTGCCCCGCACGTCGAAGCGCGCGTTGCCGTGCTCGTCCGGAACGACGTCGAACGCGACGGCCTTGGCCTCGTCGGAGATCTCGTCGTATCGGCGGCCGATGAAGCGCTTGGCCGAGTAGATCGTGCCCTTGGGATTGAGGATCGCCTGGCGGCGGGCCAGCTGGCCGACGAGCCGTTCCCCGGTGTCGGTGAAGGCGACGACGGAGGGGGTCGTGCGGCTGCCCTCGGAATTCGGGAGGACTGCGGCCTCTCCCCCCTCCCATGCCGCGATCACCGAGTTGGTGGTCCCCAGGTCGATTCCGACTGCCTTGGCCATGAGGTTCTCCTTCGTCGCACGAGGCGCGGTTCACAGGTCGGGAAGCGGATACTCAGGTCGGTGCGCGCGGGCACACGCATACGCAGGGGCGACGCCGCGCCCGCCGGCCGTACGGCACCGGTGGTCGCCGCGTCCGGCGGCCCGTGGGCCGCCGGACGCCGTCGCCGCGCGCCTGCTCCGGCGCCGTGTCCCGGACGCCTTGCGGCCTGCTCCTGCCACGTCCACACACGGGTCCGCTCCCGTCCTGCCAGTACAAGCCTGACCGATATCGACCAATCGGGGCAATTCGGACCCTCTCCGCCGGTCGTTCCGACGCGGCTCGGGCCCCGGCACCGGACCGCACCGTCGGCGACGGTTGCGTGTCCGCACGGCCGGAGCGGCGGCTCGGGCTCTCCCGGCCGACCCTCCCTCCGGTTCCGGCGGAGGGCCGGACGACGCGGCCGGCGGTCCCGGCAGGTGCACGGCCGCGCGGACGCCCGGTCCGCCGCCCGGTGCGGACCCCGCCGCTCGGCCGAAGCCGACCCCCGCCGGGCAGCAGGGCGACGGCGGGGACGTCGGGGATCCCGGCCGTCGCGGCCGGCCTCGGCGTCCTCGGTCGGCCGGGCGCGCGTCCGGGGATCACGGCAGGCCCGGACGTGTACGGCGGTCTCCTCCGCCACCGCGGCGGATCCCGCTGCCGGAGCTGTGCCGCGATGCCGTCGCCAGCCGTACGCGGGCGGCGACGGGCGAACGGGCCATGACCCACCGCTCCCCGGCGGCGAGGGCCCCCGCGGGCCACCGCCGGTTCCGCCGCCGCGGGCCGCCTCAGGGTGCCCCGGACGCCGTCACTCTGCACTCGGGACAGTCGGCCCCCGGTCCGGGTACTCGGTCGTCACGGCGTCGGCGTCGGCGTCGGCACCGGTCGCGGGGAAGGGGCCCGTGTCGCGCGAGCCCTGCACGTCGTTCTGCCCGCGCAGCGGGTTCACCCCCGCGCCCTCGCGGCCGATGCCGGTCGCGGCCGGTCGGCCGCGGCCGTGGCCGTGGCCGTGGCCGGCAGCATCGTCGAGCCCTGGGCTGTGCCGGGTGACGCCGAGCCCGCAGTGGTCGACCGCGTCGGGCGCCGGCGTACAGCCGGGCAGCCCGCACACGGATCCTCCGCGGGCACGCCGGTGATCACCGGCCTCTGCCTCGGGTCCGTGCTCGGGCCGGGCGAGGAAACGCTCCATCAGGTAGGCCGGTTGGCCAAGTGGCGAGGCTGGGCCCCCTGCCCGTTCCCCGGCGGCGGCAGCAGTGCCGCGGCGGACCGGGTACGACGGCGCGAACGCCCCCGGCCCGGTGGGGTGATGGGGACCAAGTCGTTGTCGGGGGCGGAGTGAACCCGGTTCGCGGGAGGAGTACTGTGCGCTGCCATCAGACCAGGTGTTCGGACCTCCATGGAGGATTGATGAATGCACCCACCGGTGCGTGGAAGCGCTCGGGCGCTCTTATAGCGGGCGCCGCACTCGGGCTCGTCGGAGTGGGCCTGAGCGCCGCTCCGGCGTCGGCCCACACACCCGTCTGGACGGTGACCTGCTCCGAGGTCACGGTCGACCTGAAGGCGTACAGCCCCGACGTCACCAACACGGTGACGGTCACCGTCGACGGCAAGGACCTGCTGCCCACCGAGGCGTTCGGGCGCGAGTTCAGCAAGACGCTGCAACTGCCCGAGCACAAGGCCGAGGTCGAGGTGCGGCTCGTGGTGAAGGCCGGTGACGGCGACCGGTTCTCGCACGACGAGACCAAGAGCGCGCCAGTCTGCGAAACCCCGAAGCCCCCGGAGACGCCGGAGCCCTCCGAGACGCCGGAGGAGCCGGAGCCCTCGGACACCCCGAGCTCGGAGCCGCCCAGCTCCGAGGCGCCACCCGCGCCCGAGCCGAGCACGCCGCCCCTCGCGGAGACCGGCGGATCCAGCGCCACGCCCGTGATCGCGGGCGCCGCGGCCGCCGCAGTCGCGGCCGGTGCCGGCATCCTCGTGGTGACGCGCCGGCGCCGCGCCGCCCGCGGCTGACCGCCGTCCGCGCAAGGCCTGTTCCGTGCCCCGCGCCCCCAAGGGCCGCGGGGCACGGTCATGATCCGGTGAGTGCGCACGGGGGCGCCCTGCCCTCGGGGCGTTCCTCGCGCCCCGCCGGCCCTCCACGGGTGGCGCGGCGGTCCGGTACCCGCGCACCTACCGCGGAGCGCACGGGCCTGGAAGCGTCTGGACGCCGTCCACGGGGCGGTTCGGACGACACCGTCCACCGGGCGGTCCGAGTGGCGGCGTCCGGCGGAACGGTGCGTGCGGCGAGCGGTCCACCGCGAAGTCGGCGGTGAGGCAGAGCCGTTGGAGCGACCGTGCCGGAGCGGGCCGGCAGGGCGCGGCCCGGTTCCCTGCCGAAGCGGGCTCCCGAATCCCCCGTCGCACGGTGGCGGCGGCGTGCCATGATCACGGCATGAACGGCAGAGAGCTGAGGCGTGCGGCGATCCTCGCGGCGTCGGCCGCGATCCTGGCCACCGGGTGCGGGCTGTCGGCAGAGCTGGACCGCGAGGCCGATCCCGCCCGGACGGGAGCGGACGCCCGTCCCCCGCACCCGGCGTCCGGTCCTCCCGTACCCGGTCCTCCCGGCTCACGGCCGTCGTCCGGTGTGCGGGAAGCCGCCGGGGAGCGGCCTCCGCCCGGAGCGCGCAACTGCCCGGCCTCGGGCATACGGGTGTCGACCGGCATGGTCAGCGCCACCATGGGCCTGCGCGCCATGCCCGTCACGATCACCAACTGCGGCACTCGGGCTCAGCGGTTGAACGGCTATCCGGACGTCCGGGTGCGCGACGTGGACCACCGGCCCATGGACGTGACGGTGCTCAAGGGGCCGGAACCGATCACCCGACTCGACGACCCGGGTCCGCACCCGGTCCCGCTGCGCCCCGGGGAGTCGGCACGCAGCGTGTTCGTCTGGCGCTACTCCGCCGTCGACGCGGCGTCCCTGCGCGGGAGCGGCGTGTACGTGGAGATCGGCCCGAGCGCCGGTGCCGACCGGCAGACCGTGGAACCGGAAGGCGGCCTCGACATCGGCGAGACGGGCCTGCTCGGCACGACCGCGTGGACGAGGATCACGGACTGACACCGGTGGTCGGCCGGCGGCGCGGGGCGCTCCGGCCGGAGCGCCCGGCCCGCCCTGCATGCCGGCCGTCAGGAACGCCCCTCGGCCTCCGCGTCCTTCTCGGCGCGCTTCTCCTTGAGGCGCACGGCCTCCTTGCGCACCTCGGCCTGGGTCGCGCGCTCCCGCCGGAGCCACTCGGGGCTCTCCTGCTTCAGCGCCTCGATCTGCTCCGTGGTCAGGGCCTCGGTGACACCACCACGGGCCAGACCGGAGATGGAGACGCCCAACTTCGCCGCGACCACGGGGCGGGGGTGCGGGCCGTTGCGCCGCAGCTCGCGGAGCCACTCGGGCGGGTCGGACTGGAGCGCGTTGAGCTCGTCGCGCGAGACGACGCCCTCCCGGAACTCCGCAGGGGTGGCTTCGAGGTACACACCCAGCTTCTTGGCCGCCGTGGCGGGCTTCATGGTCTGGGTGCCGTGGTGCGACGTCATGGGGCAAGGATATCGAGCGCGTGCACGAGCTCCGACCACGCCGGATAACCTGGAGCGGTGACTGGCTCCGAAGCTCCCCCCTCGTTCAGGCTCGCCTACGTACCCGGCGTGACTCCTGGCAAATGGGTGCGGATCTGGCAGGATCGGCTGCCCGACGTCCCGCTGGACCTCGTCGCGGTGCCGGCCGCCGAGGCGCCGGGGCTGTTGCGCGACGGGGGCGCCGACGCCGGTGTGGTGCGGCTGCCCGTCGACCGCGCCGTCTTCAGCGCCATCCCGCTCTACACGGAGACGACGGTGGTCGTCGTGCCGAAGGACCACGCGATCGCGGCCGTCGACGAGGTGTCCCTGGAGGACCTCGCCGAGGACGTCGTGCTCCACCCGCTGGACGACACCCTCGAGTGGCTGGACCTCCCGGGACGTCCCGCGATCGAGCGGCCGGCGACGACCGCGGACGCGATCGAGCTCGTGGCCGCGGGGGTGGGTGTGCTGGTGGTCCCGCAGTCCCTCGCCCGTCTGCACCACCGCAGGGACCTCACGTACCGCCCGGTCACCGACGCCCCTCAGTCGGGGGTCGCCCTGTCCTGGCCCGAGGAGCGGACCACCGATCTGGTGGACGACTTCATCGGCATCGTCCGCGGGAGGACCGTCAACAGCACGCGGGGTCGCCGCCCCTCCCCCGCCGAGCAGCCGAAGGACCAGCCGAAGGACAGAGCCCGGCGCGCCGGCCGCCCGGCGCGCGAGGCGGCCGGCGGCAAGACCGCGGCCGCGGGACGGCGCGGTGCCGCCACCGGGCGTGGCGGCGCCCCCGCCGGACGCAAGGGTGCCCGGCCCGGCAAGCCGCGCCGCCGCTCCTGATCCACGGGGCTCGTTCGGCGCCGTCCGGACACGGGAGTACGGGTGCCCCGGGAGGTCCTCCCGGGGCACCCGTACTCGGGCGGTCGGCGGCCGGAGCCGACCTACCAGCGGTACCAGCGTCCGCGGCCGCCACCGGGACCGGCCGGTCGGATGACGAAACCGAGCAGCCAGACGACGAGGACGATCGCGGCGATCCACCAAAGCGCTTCGAGAGCGAATCCAGCACCGAAAAGCAGCGCGGCGAGTATGAGAACCAGCAGCAACGGGACCATGTTTATCAACCTCCGAAGCCACGGTTGCCCGGGCTCCGCGAATTCACACCTGCGGCTTGGTCGATCAATCCGCCGTCTTTTCCCGGGTGGACCGGGCGTTTGACGGCGCGGGCCCGGGTCAGTCGACACAGTGCATCCGTCGTCGACTTCCGGGAAGTGAGAGTCATGACTGCGAACGAGAAGACCCAGGCCAGGATCGAGCAGGCCAAGGGCAAGGTGAAGGAGACCGTGGGACGCGTGGTCGGCAACGAGCGGATGACCGCCGAAGGGCGCGCCGAACAGTCGAAGGGCGATATGCGCGAGGCGAAGGAGAAGACCAAGGACGCCTTTCACCGCTGAGGCGGGGCTTTCCGACCCCGAGGCCCGGTATTCGCACGGCGGATACCGGGCCGGCCTCATTTCCGCACGAGTCACCGAAATGGCCGCCCGGCGAACGACCGCCGGAAGACGACCGCTCGCCGAAGGACCGCTCACCGACGGCACCGCGCCCGGAGGGCCCTTGCGGACCGGAGCCCGGCCGCAAGGCCGTCCGCGCTCCGGCCCGGGGCCCAGCGGTCCGCACCCGGCTCGGCGACGTCCCCCGGTTCCCTCGCGTCCGGTTGCCCCGCCCGCCCGGCCGCACTCCGGCGAGATCCGGCCGGCACGCCTCGGCCGCCGGTGAGCTCGACGGCCGCATCGATCGCGCACCCCACGATGGTTCGGCATGGGCACGGGCGTCTACACCGGCGGGATGCGGCTGCGCCGCAGTGACTACGAAGACCCCGCACTTCCGACGAGACACCCGGCGGCCCCTTCAGGTCGGACGCCGACATCAACCGGCAGACGGCTCGCGCCTGCCGTCGGCGTGACGACGGCAGCACCGAGGGCGCCTCCCCCGCCGGGGCGGCGGGCTGCCCGCCGTGCCGTCGGCCGCACGGCACCGGCCGTGGGCCGGGTGCAGACATGAATACGCTGCTCCGTTAACGGGGTTCGGCGGAGGCGGATTCACCATAAGCGGCGCGCGAGATTCCGGTAATCGAACACATCATGGACACTGCGTTCGGCCAACGGTACGGTGCGGCAGCATGTGGCCGGAACCATCGGGGGCCGCGGACCGACGGACGCTCAGTGTGTCGACTTCCTGCGGAGGGGGCCGTTTTGCGTGTCGCCAACTACTGTGAGGACGCTCCTGGTGGCGTGACCAGCGTCGACGCCCTCAGTCGGTCCGCACTCGCGGTGCTCCACCTGAACGGCAGGTTCACGGCCGAGCTCAACAGGCTGACGCTGGCGCACGGACTCAGCGCGGCCCAGTGGCAGGTCCTCAACACCATAGGGACCGAGCCGCGACCGGTCTCCGCCGTGGCCCGCCTCCTGGGCGTCACCCGGCAGAGCGTGCAGCGTACGTCCGATGTGCTGGTGAGCCGGGAACTGGCAGCCTACCGGGACAACCCCGCACACCGGCGCGCCAAACTGCTCGAGGCCACCGACGGCGGCCGGGCGGTTCTGCACGGAATCGAGCCCGGCCAGGCCGAACTGACCCGCCGACTGTGCGGAGAGCTGGGTGGGGAGGATGGATTCCGCAAGATCATCGAGGTGCTGGGGGAACTGTCGCGGGCCCTGTGCGCCGTCGCACCGCAGCCCCGTTCCTGAGTCCGCGGAAACCCCGTGGGCCACCGCGCCCCGCACGCTCCGAGGTCCACCCGCCAGGGCCGGAAATCGCCCTGCCGGCGGAGCTGTTGATGGCCGATTTCGAGTACTTCCGTATTGTACCGTCAGCGCCTTGATCAGGGTCACGTCGGGGGGACCTTTTGAACCAGCTAGTCTTCAGGATGCTCGGCCCCCTGCTGGTTCAGGCAGACGGGGTGCCGGTCCGGATCAAAGGCAGACGCCAGTCCACCGTCCTCGCGATGCTGCTTCTCTCCGCCGACCGGATCGTGTCCGTGGACACCCTGGTGGACGCGGTGTGGCCGGAGAGCCCTCCGGCCACCGCGCGCAACCAGATCGCCATCTGCGTCGCCACTCTGCGCAAGACCTTCAAGGAGGCCGGGCAAAGCGATCTGCTGCTGACGTCCCCGCCCGGCTACGTACTCGCCCGCGGTGAGCACCGCATCGACGTCGTGGAGTTCCTGCAGCACGCGGAACAGGGGCGTGACGCCGCACGCCACGGTCGGGCCGAGGACGCCTGTGCGCTGTTGGAGGAGGCTCTCAGCAAGTGGCGGGGGGCGGCCCTGGACAAGCTCTCGGGCGAGCGGATCGAGGCGGAGGCGGCCAGGTTGGAGCAGCTCCGGCTCGATCTGATGGAGGAGCGCGCCGGTCTGATGCTGGAGCTGGGCAGGCACCGGGTGCTGACCGGGGAACTCGGTGAACTCGTCGCACGGCATCCTCTGCGGGAGCAGTCGCGCGAGCATCTGATGCTGGCGCTCTACCGCTCGGGACAGCGCGCCGAGGCCCTGGAGGTGTTCCGGCTGGGGCGCCGGCTGCTGAACGAGGAGCTGGGCATCGAACCGGGGCCCGCGCTGCAGCAGTTGCACGATCTGATCCTGCGCGACTCACCCGAGCTGTCCCGCCCGCCCGCCACCGCTCCGCCCGCGTCGGTCAGCGTCCTGACGGTGCCAGCCCAACTGCCCGCGGACGTCATGCGGTTCACCGGGCGGCAGCAGGAGTTGGCCGCGCTCGACCGGCTGCTCAAGGAGCCTTACCATCCCCACGCCCCCGCTCTGGCCACGGTCGTCGGCGTGGGCGGGGTGGGGAAGACGGCACTGTCCGTCCACTGGGCGAGTCAGGCTGCCGACCGCTTCCCGGACGGTCAGCTCTTCGCCGATCTGCGCGGCTACGACGAGGAGAACCCCCCGGTCTCCCCCACCGCCGTACTCGACCGCTTCCTGCGCGCACTCGGGGTGCCGGCTCCGCAGATCCCGGAGGAGCTCGACGAGCGTGCGGCGCTGTACCGGAGCCTGCTCAGCACGCGCAGAATGCTGGTCCTCCTGGACAACGTACGGTCGTTCGCGCAGCTGCGGCCCCTGCTCCCGGGCGGCGGCCGCAGTGTCGTCCTGGCCACCGGGCGCGAGGTCCTGGACGATGTGACCGGCGACTACACGGCGCTGCGGATCAGGCTGCGCGTCCTCCCGCCCGCCGAGGCCACCACACTGCTCACCAAGATCGCCGGTGCCGACCGCTTCGGCAGCGACCCGGTGGGGCTCGAGCAGCTGAGCGCGCTGTGCGACTGCCTGCCGCTGGCGCTGCGGATCGCGGGAGCACGGCTGGCGGCCAAACCCGGGCTCACGGTGCGCGGGCTGGTCGAGAGACTGCGCGACCAGCGGCGTCGGCTGGACGAGCTGAGCCCGGAGGAAGGCGGGGTCCGGGCCGGCTTCCGGCTGACCTACCGGGACCTGTCTCCGGACGCGGCCCGGATGTACCGCCGGCTCGGACTGCTGCGCACCCCGGACTTCGCGGCGTGGGCCGCCGCCGCCACGGTGGACACCAGCCTGTGGCGGGCCGAGGAACTGCTCGACCAACTCGTGGACGCCCAGTTGCTGGAGGCCGTGGAACCGGTACCGGGCAGGCCCGCCCGGTACCGGTTCCAGGACCTGCTCCAGCTCTTCGCGCGCGAGCGTGCCGAGGCCGACGAGACGGAGGAGCAGTGCGACGCCGCGCTGGAGCGCGCTTTCGCCGCCTGGCTGTGGCTCGCGGAGGAGGCACATCGGCGGCTGGACGGCCGGGACTTCCCGGTGGGCCGTCCGGCACAGCGGGCACCGGCCTGCCTGCCCGGTGCCGCGGACGAGTTGCTGGCCGCACCGCTGGACTGGTTCGAGTCCGAGCGGGCCGCGGTCGCGGACGTGGTGGCGCACGCGGCCGAGACGGGCCGGGCACGGTACGCGTGGGCCCTGACGGAGAGCGCGGTGCCGCACTTCGAGACGCGCAACTACCTGGAGGACTGGCAGCGTTGCGCCGACGCGGCCCTGACGTCCGCCCGGCGCGCCGGCGACCGGGTGGGCGAGGCCACCATGCTGCGCCTGCTGGGCTCGCTCGCCATCTACCAGCGGCGCTACGAGCAGGCCGAGGGCTGGAACATGGCCGCTCTGCGTCTCCTGCGGGGCAGCGACGACGTCCACGGGGCGGCGCTCGCCCAGCGGAACCTGGCGATGTGCGCCAGGCTCCAGGGCGACTGGGACCGGGCGCTGCAGTTCTGCCGGGCTGCGCTGGAAGGCTTCTCCGAGGTGCACGACACCCGCAACCAGGCCCATCTGCTCGGTTATCTGGCGCAGATCGAGCTGGACCGCGGTCAGGTGGGGCAGGCGCTCCCCCTGGCCGTGGAGGCGGTGGCGCTCAGCCGGCGGTCCGGGTCTGTGCGCGCGGAGACGCAGAACCTGTACCGGCTCGCGGAGGCGCGGCTGTGCGTGGGTGAACTGGACGACGCGGCCCAGTCCTTCCACGAGGTGCTGCAGTTGTCCCGCAAGGAGGGCGACCGGGTCGGCGAGGCCCACGCGCTGCGCGGACTCGGCGAGACGCAGTGGAGCCAGGGCCTGCTCCCGGCGGCCGAGAGCACGCTGAGGCAGGCCCTGGAGATCACTGAGGAACTGTCCGACCGCTTTCTGTACGCGCGGGTGGAGACCGACCTCGGCTGTGTGGAGGCGCTGGACGGCCGGCACTCGGCAGCGGCGGAGAGGTTCGAGCGGGCCCATGCCGCGCTCGGCGAAGTCGGGGCCCAGCCCTGGCGGGAGAGGGTGCTGAGGCTGCTCGCCGCGCTGCGCGGCGAGCCGGGCGGGGCGGGTGCGGCCGCGGGGACGGAACGGTGCTTCACACCCCGGATGTTGCGGCTGCTCCTGGCGGACCGGTCCGACTGAGCCGGTCCCGGAGGATTCGGGGACTCAGCCCCAGGGCATGTCGTCGTCGGCGGCCGCGGTCGGCCCCGTCGGCGTGACGACGCCCCAGGGCATGTCGTCGGCGTTCGCGACCGTTGTGGAGTGCGCGGTGAAGCCCAGTCCGGTGCCGGCGCCGGCGCCCGTGATGAGCCCTGCCAGTACGAACAGACCGGCCATCGTCGCCCGCTTCGCCGTCCGAGTGCTGCGCATTGCGATTCCCCCTCATCGGTGGACCGTCATTGCCGCTTGCTGCGGTACGAACGGACAGTAGGGACGCCTCCTTTCGATCCCTTGTCCCACCGATTTCACGCGTCGGGACCCCCGTGAAACCGACACGATATCGAGAAAATAACGCACCCCTCTAGCGTCGTCCGGAGATTCTTCGCGTGAATCACGAACGGGGCTGCCCATGGAATTCCGAGTGCTCGGGCCGGTCGAGGTCCGCCGGCACGGGAGCAGAGTGCCGCTCTCCGGCACCAAGCTGCACACCGTGCTGGCAGCGCTGCTGATGGCCCGCGAGGAGGTCGTCTCCGACGACCGGCTGAGCCGGCTGCTCTGGGGCTGGACGCCGCCCGCCACCGCGAGCGCCCAGCTGTACACCTATGTGTCGAGGCTGCGGAAAATCCTGGGCGACGACATACTCATCGACCGCAGGCCACCCGGATATGCCATGGCCATAGGCAATTCTTCGCTCGACCTGATCGAATTCGAGGAACTCGACCGGGAGGGTCGGGAAGCGCTTTCCGCGCAGGACCACGAAAAAGCGGGAGATCTTCTCCGGGGGGCCCTCGCGCGGTGGAACGGCCCTCCCCTGGCGAACACGACGGACCATCTCGCGGCCGCCGAGGCCCCCTGCCTGACGGAGGCGCGCGCCGTCACCCTGGAGCACCGGATCGCCGCCGACCTCGCGCTGGGCCGCCACGAGGAGATCACCGTCGAGCTCACCGGTCTCGTGGCGGAGTTCCCCCTGCGGGAGCGCATCCGCTGCCAGCTGATGACCGCGCTGTGCCGCTGCGGACGGCAGGCCGACGCGATCCACCTCTACCACCACGGCCGCGCGGTGCTGGCCGAGGAACTCGGCGTCGACCCGGGCGAGGAACTGCAGGCCACCTACCGGGCACTGCTGGACGGCTCCCTGGTGCGGCATCCGCGGCGGGCCGGCACCGCGGCGTCGGAGCCCGCCGGCCGCCGCCAGGACGACCAGGACACCCATGGCGTACCCGCCACGCTGCCCCCGGACACGGCGGACTTCACGGGCCGCGAGCGCGAACTGGGACTGCTGTCCCGCGCGCTCGCCCCGGACACCGCAGCGGCCGACCGGCCCCGCAGGGTGCTGGTGACGGGGATGGCCGGGGTCGGCAAGACCGCGCTCGCCGTACACGCCGCGCACCGCTGCAAGCGGCACTTCCCCGACGGGCAGCTGTACGCCGACCTGCGTACTCCGGACGGCACCGCGCGGCCGGCCGGCGGGGTGCTGCTGCATCTGCTGCGGGCACTGGGGCTGGCCGTCGGCTCCGGGGTGGCCGACGACACCGACGAACTCGTGCGTCTCTACCGGGAGCGCACCGGCGGCAGGCGGCTGCTCATCCTGCTGGACAACGCCGCGAGCGCGGCACAACTCGGGCCGCTGCTCCCCAACACCCCCGAACCGGCCGTCCTCGTCACGGGACGCACCGCGCTGCCCACCGTGGCCGGGGCCCACACCGTGGCCCTCGATCCGCTGGAGGACGGACCGGCGCTCCAGGTGCTGGCCGCGGCGGCAGGGCCGGAGCGGATCGCCGCCGCCCCCGGCGCGGCGGCGGTCATCGTGGAGCACTGCGCGGGGCTGCCGCTGGCACTGCGTATCGCGGGCACGCGGATAGCGGCCCGGCCGCACTACGCGCCGGACCGGTTCGCGCGGCGGCTGGCGGACCCCGAGACCCGGCTGCGGGAGCTCCACTCGGGCGACCTGGACGTGCAGGGCGCGCTGCTCGCCTCGTGGCGGGCACTGCGGCCGGATGCCCGCCGGGCTTTCCCGGACCTCGGCGGCCTGGGCCCTGAGCCGTTCCCCGCGGTGCGCGCCGCCGGTTTGCTGGGGTTGCCCGAGGGGGAGGCCGAGCTGCTGCTGGAGGCCATGGCGGACGAGGCGCTGCTGGAGGTGAGCGGCGCCGACGAGTGGGGCCGGCCCTGCTACGTGTTCCACCCGCTGGTGCGGCTCTTCGCCCTCTCCCTTCCCGACGACCGGGCGCAGGGCGCACCGGCCGGACGGTTCCGTGGGGGCGTAACCGGTGGCTAACCGGCGCGGCCTACCCTCGCTCCGCCCGGCGGAGCGGCGACGTCTCTGCAGTCCCGGCCCGATGAATTCCCTTTAAAGCGAGTGGAGTTGGACCATGACCGAGCTCTTGCACGGCCCCGCCGACAGCGCCGCCCCCTTCCCCATGACCGAGACGCAGCAGGCGCTGATGATCGGGCGGGGAGAGGGCGTCGAGCTGGGCAGCATCGGCTGCTACGGATACTTCGAATGGGAGCGCGAGGACCTGGATCCGAAGCGGTTCGCCGCCGCCTGGCGCCGGGTCGTCGCCCGCCACGACATGCTGCGTGCCGTCGGAGCGGCCGACGGCACGCAGCACGTGCTCGTGGAGCCTCCCCCGTACGACACACCGGTGCTGGACCTGCGCGGGCTCTCCCCCGACGACGCCGAGCATCGGCTCGCCGAACTGCGGGAGGAGATGAGCCACCGGGTGTTCCCGGTGGGGAGCTGGCCGCTGTTCGACCTGAGGTTCGTGCTGCTGCCGGGCGAGGGGAGCAGGGGTCGGGTCCATCTGGGCATCGATCTGCAGGTGCTGGACGCCTCCAGCGCCTTCCAGGTGCTCTTCCCGGACCTGATCGACCTGTACGAGGACCCCGGGGTCGAGCTGCCCGATTCCGGCCTCACGTTCGCCGACTACGCGCGCTGGCGTGCCGACGTCATGCCCGGCACGGAGGCGTTCCGCGCGGCCCGTGACTACTGGCTGGAACGAGTTCCCCAGCTCCCGCCGGCGCCTTCGCTGCCGAAGGGCGGGGGCGGCGGGGCCGGGGTCCGCTTCGAACGGCACGAGCACCGGCTGGCGCCCGCGGACTGGGACCGCCTCGGGAACGTGGCGCGGGAGGCGGAGGTGACCCCGTCGGTGCTGCTCACCGCCGCGTTCGCCGAGGTGGTCCGCTGCTGGGCCGAGGAGACCGACTTCACCCTGAACTACCCGGTCTTCGAGCGCCCCCGGGTGCACGAGGACATCGGTTCGGTGCTGGGGGACTTCACCAACGCCGTGATGCTGGCCGCGGACGGTTCGGGCGCCACCTTCCTCGACCGGGCGCACGCCCTGCGCGACCAGCTCCGCCGGGACACCGAGCACGGTTCGTTCAACGGCGTCCGGGTGCTGCGCGAACTGACCCGGCTGCACGGCGCCGGCGCACAGGCCGGGATGCCGGTGGTCGTCACCAGCCTGCTGGACTACCCGGCCCGCCGCCCGGTCACCGACCTGGGGCACGAGGTCTATTCGATCTCGCAGACCCCGCAGGTGTCGCTCGACGTCCAGTTGCGCGAACTCGGCGGGGAGCTGCGGATCATCTGGGACTACGTCGACGGCGCCTTCGCGCCCGGGTTCACCGAGGCGGCGTTCGGGGCGTACGTCTCGCTCGTCCGGCGCCTCGTGGAGGAACCGGAGTGCCTGCACAGCCGGCGCTTCGACCTGATCCCCCCGGCCGAGCGCGAGCTGCGCCGCCGGGTCAACGACACGGCGGGCCAGATCCCGTACACCACCCTGCACGAGCTGTTCGCCGAACAGGCCGCCCGCACACCGGACGCCGAGGCGGTCGTGGACGCCGGACGGCGTCTCACCTACGCGGAACTCGCCTCCTACGCCTGGCGGATCGGCCGCAGGCTGCGGCAGCACGGCGCGCAGCCGGGCGAGCTGATCGCCGTCGTGATGGAGAAGGGCTGGGAACAGTACGCCGCGGTGTACGGGATCCTGGCGTCCGGCGCGGCCTATCTGCCGCTCGACGCCGCCCTCCCTCCCGATCGCCTGCGCAGGCTCCTGGCCCACGCCGGAGTGGACAAGGTGCTCACCCAGTCGCGGCTGGAGTCCCGGATCGGCTGGCCGCCGAACGCCCACCGCTACCGCGTGGACGAGGACTTCGAGATCGGCGACGCCGGACTGCCGGAGGTCGCGCAGACCCCGGCCGACATGGCGTACACCATCTTCACCTCCGGTTCGACGGGCGAGCCCAAGGGCGTCATGGTCGACCACATCGGTGTCGTCAACCTGATCCACGACGTGGCCCGGCGGTTCGGGGTGGACGGGGCCGACCGGTTGCTGGCCGTCTCCGGTCTGCACTTCGACGCGTCGATCTACGACGTGTTCGGCGTGCTGACGCAGGGGGGCACCGTCGTCGTCCCGCCGCCGTTCGAGCACGCCGAGCCCGACGTGTGGGCCGACCTGGTGTCCGCGGAGCGCGTCACGCTGTGGAACTCCGTGCCGGTGCTGATGGAACTCCTCGTCGGCGAGGCGGAGGTCCGCGAACGGCGCGGTGGCGGACGGCCGCTGGAGTCCCTGCGGCTCTCGGTGCTCTCCGGCGACTGGATCCCGCTGACCCTGCCGGACCGGCTGCGCGCCCAGTGCCCCCGCATCCAGGTGGTGGGCTCCGGCGGCCCGACGGAGACGATCTGCTGGTCGCTGTTCCAGCCGATCGGTGAGGTCGACCCGGCCTGGTCCAGCATCCCGTACGGCAAGCCCATCACCAACCAGCGGTACTACATCGTGGACGGCTCCGCCCATGAGCGCCCGCTGGGTGTGGTCGGCGAGATGGCCGTGGCCAGCGACGTCGGGCTGGCGCTCGGCTACCTGAAGAACGAGGAGCTGACCCGCAGCCGCTTCGTGGCGCTGCCGGACACCGGTGAGCGGGCCTATCTGACGGGGGATCTGGGGCGCTACCTCCCGGACGGAAGCATCGAGATCCTGGGCCGCGACGACTTCCAGGTGAAGGTCCAGGGCCACCGGATCGAACTCGGCGAGATCGAGGCGGCGCTGCGGCAGGACGAGCGCGTCGCGGCGGCCGTGGTGGTCGCCCCCGCCAGCGCCCACGGCGTCCGGCGGCTGCACGCCTACGTCGTCGCCGGCCGGGAGAGCACGGGTGAGCAGATCCTCGCCCGGCTCTCCGAGCAACTGCCCGCGTACATGGTCCCCTCCGCGCTGACCGTGCTGGAGGAGCTGCCGCTCACCCGCAACGGCAAGGTGGACCGGTTGCTGCTCGCCTCCACCGCCGGCAGCCGCCAGGCCGCCGACGACTCCGCGACGGCCGACGTGGCGGCGGAGCCGGGCGACGCGCTGGAGCTGGTGCTGTGCGCGGCCGTCGCCGACATCCTCGGCCTCGACCGAGTCGGTCCCGGCGACAACTTCTTCAAACTGGGCGGCGATTCGCTGAGCGGAACCCGGCTGGCCGGCCTCCTCCAGGACCTGCTGGGGGTGCCCGTGCCCGTCAAGACGGTGTTCCGCACCCCGGTGCTGGCGACGCTGGCCGCGCGGATCGCCGCCGACGAGAAGCACGGCGCCGAGGCGCTGGCCGCCGCGGAGGCCCTCGGTGCGCTGCCCGAGGAGGACGGTGCGGACATCCCCGCCGGGACGCCGGACCGGCCCGGGGGCGCGGCCCGCGCCTGACCGACGACCACAGGAACTCCACGAGGGGACAGCCATGACGTTCACCCTGCCCGCGCCGCTGGGCGCCCCGGCCGCCTGCGGTGCTCCGGCGGCCGCGGGTCCGCGGCCGGAAACACCCGACATGATCACCTTCGCCGGACACGCCGCCGCCCGGCTGCGCCGCACCGACGCCGTCCTGTACGAGCTGCTGAACCGGGAGGCGGACCGTCAGAACAACACGCTGATGATGGTCGCCGCCTCGAGCGTCGCCGACCCGTCCGTGCTGGCCTGTGGCGGAAGCACGCTCGGGAACCTCACCGCCGAGGGCTACCCGGGCGGGCGCTACCACGCCGGCTGCTCGGTCGCCGACGAGATCGAGCGGCTGGCGGTCGAGCGGGCCCGTGCGGCGTTCTCGGCCCAGGACGCCATCGTCCAGCCGCACTCGGGGTCGTCCGCGAACCTGGCGGTGCTCACCGCCCTGCTCGCACCCGGCGACACCCTGCTGGGCCTGGACCTCGACTGCGGAGGGCATCTCACCCACGGCTCACCCGCCTCGGTCAGCGGCCGCTACTACAACGCCGTGGGATACCGGCTCACCCCCGAGGGGCTGCTGGACTACGACCGGATCCGCGATCTGGCCCTCACCCACCGGCCCAAGCTGATCGTCTGCGGCGCGAGCGCCTACCCGCGCAGCATCGACTTCGCCCGCTTCCGGGAGATCGCCGACGAGACGAACGCCTATCTGCTCGCCGACATCTCGCACATCGCGGGGCTCGTCGCGGCGGGACTGCACCCGAGCCCCGTCGACCACGCCCACATCACCACCACGAGCACCTACAAGCAGCTGTACGGCCCGCGCGGCGGGCTGATCCTGCTCGGCCGTGACGCCGGCAGGTCGGGGCCCGAGCGCGGGACGCTCGCCTCGACCATGCGCCGCGCCGTGTTCCCGTTCACCCAGGGCACCCCGGACCTCGCGTCGGTCGCGGCCAAGGCCCGGGCCCTGGACTTCGTGGCGGGACCCGAGTTCGCCGAGCTGGCCAAGCGGCTGGCGGACGGGGCCCAGGCGATCGCCGAGCGGCTGTCCGAGCGCGGCCTGCGCCTGGTCACCGGCGGCACGGACACCCACATGGTGCTCATCGACCTGCGCCCGGCCGGCCTGACCGGTGACGTCGCCGAGGAGGCCCTGGAGTCCTGCGGCATCGTCGTCAACCGCAATCGCGTCCCGGGCGACACCACGCCCGTGCGGACCACCGCCGGACTGCGGCTGGGCAGCAACACCCTGGCGGCACGCGGCATGGACCGCAACGCGGCAGGCGAGTGCGCGGACCTGGTCGCCGACGTCCTCGACGCCCTGCGGGCCGGCTCCGGAGTGCTCCCGGCCGAGGCGCGCGCGGCGGCACGGACCCGCGTCGACGCACTCTGCTCCCGCCACCCGCTGCCGGGGTACGGATCGTGACGTTCAGCGGCTTCCCTCCCTCGGCACCGCGCCTGTACGAGGCGCTCGCCGCCGACAACTCCAAGGAGTCGTGGCGGGCGCGTCATCGCGCGGTGTACGAGAGGGACGTCCGGGCCCCCATGGAGGAGCTGGCCGGCGAACTCTCCGCGCACTTCGCCGAGTACGCGGGCGGGGTGCGTCTGCTCGGCCCGGTCCGGGACACCCGGATGTCCCACGACAAGTCCCCGTACAAGACGTACCAGGGCGGGTACCTCGACGTACTGCCCGCGCTGGGTTTCTGGCTGCATCTGGACCGGGAGGGGCTGTACGCCTCCGGGCGCTGGTACCCGTACGGGGGCGCCGAGGTCGCCCGCTACCGCACCGCCGTCGGGGAGGAGGCGGACGGCGCGGAACTGGCCGCGATCACCGCCCGGCTGACCGGTCTGGGGTTCACGATCGGCGGCGACAGGCTCGCCACCCGGCCGCGGGGTGTGCCGGCGGACCACCCCCGGCTGGAGCTGCTGCGGCACCGCAAGATCGATGCCGGACGGCGGCTCGGACCGGGCCCCGCCCTCGGCTCGGCCGCCGCCGGCGCCTTCGTCCGGGAGACCTGGGAGCTGGTGCGGCCACTGCTGGACTGGGCCGCGGTCCGCGGGCTGACACCGCGACCGCGACGCGACCGAGGAGCTGACACACCGTCATGACCATGGAGACCGTCGATCTGCGCAGCGACACCGTGACCCGTCCGACGCCGGCGATGCGCCGCGCGATGGCCGTCGCCGAGGTCGGCGACGACCTGTTCGGGGAGGACCCCACCGTCCGTGCGCTGGAGGACCGCCTGGCCGGCCTGTTCGGCTTCGGCGGCGCCCTGTTCGTCCCGTCGGGCGTGATGGCCAACCAGATCGCGCTGCGTCTGCTCGTCGCGCCGGGCCAGGAGGTCGTCTGCGACGCCGAGGCCCACATCCTGGCCCACGAGGAGGGCTCGCCCGCCCGGTACGGCGGGATCCAGACGCGCACCGTCCCCGGTGAGCGGGGACTGCTCGGGGCCGATGAACTGGAGGCCGTCCTGCGTCCGGGCAACGCCTACACCGTCGGCACCCGCGCGGTGGCGCTGGAGCAGACCCACACCCGCGGCGGCGGCGCCGTGTACCCCGTGGAGACACTGCGCGCGATCCGGCGGGTGACCCGGGGCTCCGGGGTCTCGGTGCACATCGACGGCGCCCGGATCTGGAACGCGCACACCGCGACCGGAACGCCGCTGGCGGAGTACGGGGCCCCGGTGGCCGACACCCTGTCGGTGTGCCTGTCGAAGGGGCTCGGCGCCCCGGTCGGCTCCGTTCTGCTCACGGCCGCCGAACACCTTCCCACGGCCCGGTCGTTGCGGCACGGTCTGGGAGGCGGCATGCGGCAGTCGGGGATCCTGGCAGCCGCGGGCCTGCACGCGCTGGACCACCACCTGGAGCGCATGGCCGAGGACCACACCCACGCGGCCGTGCTCGCGACGGGACTGCGGGACGCCGGATGCGCGGTGCGTCCGCAGGAGACCAACGTCGTCCTCGTCGACACACCGGACGCCGAGGAGGTCGTGGCCGGGGCGGCCCGGGAGAGGGTCCTGGTGACCGCGCCCGGTCCACGGACGGTCCGGCTCGTCACACATCTGGGTGTCGGACGGCAGGCCTGCCGTCGTGCCGTGGGGGTCCTGGCGGCCCTCATGGGCGAGGGTCGCCGGACGAGGGGCGTTCCCGCGTCCGCGGGACACGCACAGCAATGGAAAGAGAGCGAAGTAGCCTGATGAGTTGGGAAGTTCTACCGGCGACCGCCGAACGATGGGACGACGTGCGGGCGGTCCTGCAGCCGCGCAAGAGCGCGCACACCTGCTGGTGCATGGCCTGGCGGCTGACCACCGGCGACTACGGGCGGATGACCGCCGACGAGCGGGGCGCGCACCTGGGTTCACTCGTCGAGGCGGGCAACCCGCCCCCCGGAGTGCTCGGCTATCTCGACGGGGAGGTTGCCGGCTGGTGCAATGTGGCGCCGCGCAAGCACCTGGACCGGCTCACGTCGTCGAAGACGATCACGCCCGTCGACGACCTGCCGGTGTGGTCCGTCACGTGCTTCGTCGTGCGCAAGGAGTTCCGCGGCAAGGGCGTCGCGTCCGGTCTGCTGGAGGGCGCGGTGGAGCACGCCCGGGCCAACGGCGCCCCCGCGGTGGAGGGTTACCCCGTGGACCCGGAGGGCGGTCGGGTGAACGCGACGCTCGCGTACGTCGGCACGATGGAGATGTTCGAACGGGCGGGCTTCCACCGGGTCCGCAGGACCGAGGCCAAGAGCGACAAGCGCTATCGCTGGGTGATGCGCCGCGACCTGGACTGAGCGTCCCGTGGCGCTGGGGTCCGCCGTCTCGGCGGGCCCCGGCGCCACGGGAACGGGCCGGCGAGGACGGCGCGTAGCCAGGGGCTCCCGCACCGGCGGGAGCCCCTCTCCGTGCGTCTTCTCAGGCGGTGTGCGCGGCGATGTCCCACAGCTGGGTGGGGCGGCCGCAGCGCAGTGCCTCCCAGGCGGCCCGCCGGTAGCACCCGGCCACCAGCCCGTCCCTGAAGAGCCCGGAGGCCCCGTGCAGATGGACCGCGTCACGGGTGACGTCCAGCGCGGTCTCCGCGGTCAGGGCGATCAGCCCTGCCGCGTCACCGGGGCCGAGCCGGTTCTCGTCGAGGTCCTTGGCGGCGTCCCCGACCGCCCAGCGCACCGCGTCGAGACGGGCCAGCAGACCGGCGACCCTCAGCCGCGGCCCCTGGTGCTTCACCAGTGCCTGACCGAACTGCCGGCGGCTCCTGATGCGGGAGACGACCGCCGTCAGCGCGGCCGCGGTGACGCCGGCGAGCAGCGACGCCTGGTGGACTGCGGCGCGCAGACCCGCCCGGGCAAGCGCCTGCTCGGCCGCTATCCCCCTCAGGACGACGGACCCCGCCGGTATCCGGGCTCCGCCGAGGACGGCGCCGGAGACCGCGCCGCCGCCGTGGTCCCGCAGCGCGCGCAGTTCGACCCCGGGGGCCGACGGGTCGACGAGGGCGACGCACGGCCCGTCGGGCCCGGAGGCCAGGACGAGCAGCGAGCCGGGCTCCACACCCGCGGCGAAGGGCCCTGCGGAGCCGGTCAGTACGACACCGCCGTCGTCACCGTCGGGCTTCCAGGTGATGCCGGGCGGTACCGAACCGCGCGGGTCGGGCAGCCGGCCCGGCACGGCGACGGGGTGCGAGCCGTCCCTGACCCGGTCCAGCAGGCCGTCGAGGCCCTCCGGGGCGAGCGGACCCAGCCCGGACAGCAGGTCCAGCGCGAGGAAGGTGTCGGTGAGCGGCACGGGCTGCATCGCGTTGCCGCCCTCCTCGCAGACCATGGCGACGACGGCCTGGCCAAGGTCGAGGCCGTCCATGCCGATGGGCAGGGCGAACTCCCAGGCCCCCACGCCCGTCAGGGCCTCCCACGCGCTGTTGGGTGTGGCGGCGTCGATCTCCAGGCCCTGCCGGACGGTGAGCCGGAGTTGCCGGAAGAGGGAGTCCTCGTCCTCGCGCTCCCGCCACCGCTCCACCGGTGGCCTGCCGTCCGCCGTCCGTTGTGCTGCGCTTGTCAAGGCCGTACCTCCGCCCCTGAGTCGAGACGCAGCCGGGCCAGCGTCTCGAGCATCATCTCGGCGGTGCCGCCCGATATCCGCATCCCGGGGGCTTCCCGCAGCGCCGAGTCCAGTGGATGTGCCACCCCGTCGGTACCGGGGTCGTCGAGGGTCATGCTGTGGTCGCCGTCCAGTTCGGCGGCCCACCAGGCGACCTCCGCGGCGAGTTCGGTGGTGTACCACTTGGCGGCCGCCGCCTCGTCCTCGTTGAGCTCGCCGCGGTCCAGCCGGGTCAGTACGCGCCGTACGAGCGTGCCCGCCGCCAGGAGGCGGGCGTTGAGCTTGGCGAGGCCGATCTGGTCGTGCTGGCCGGACTGCAGCCGGTCGGTGTGGGCTTCGAGCCGTTCCACGGCGGCGCGGTACCAGCGCAGGGCCTTGACGTAGTAGTCGAGTCCGGTCCGTTCGAAGGCGAGCGTCTTGACGACGATCGCCCAGCCCTGGCCCGGCTCGCCGACCACGTCGTCGGCGGTGACGGCCACGCCGTCCAGGGTGACCTCGTGGAAGGCGTCGTCACCGATACCGGGAACGGCGGTGATCGTCACGCCCTGCTGGGCCAGGGGCACCAGGAACAGGGTGAAGGCGTCGTTCTCGGCGCGCGCGAGGCACAGTCCGTAGTCGGCGAGGCCGGCGAACAGCGAGTGGACCTTGGTGCCGTAGAGCTTGTAGCCGCCGTTGCCGTCGGAGACGGCGCGGGTGGAGAGGATGTTCAGGTCGGAGCCGGCCTGCGGCTCGCTGAAGAGCACGCAGCCGAAGGCGGTTCCGGCGGCGAAGCCCGGCAGATGACGGGCTCTCATGGCGGCGCTCGCGACGTTGAGGAGGGTGGATCCGACGATCTGCACGGTCAGGGTGTGCAGCAGGTCGGGCACGTCGTGCATGGCCAGTTCCTCGACGAGTACGGCGGCGGCGACCTGGCTGACCCCGCGGCCGCCGTACTCCTCGGGCCACTGCGGGGCGAGCAGTCCCGCGCCTCCGAGTGCCCGGTGCACGGGACGGGGATCCCTGCTGCGCCGGGCGGCGGCGACGGGTGCGGACACCAGGACGTCGTGGATCTCCTCGCGGAGGGCTCGCATGGGTGTGCGGGGCGCACCCTCACCGGAGCGGACGAGGCCGCAGTCGGCGGGTGCCCGGTAGAACTCGGTGGTGAGCAACGGTTACTCCCAGGGGCTAGTGCCGCGTCAGGCAAGGTTTGCCCGACAAGGAGCGGCGTCGGGTGCGGTGGATCGCAAGGCGCCGGGTCGACCTCGTAGTGGGCCTACTCGGTTGACTCGGCAACGCCGCGAGTCGCCGTGCCGGGCGCCGCGACAGGGCGAACGTTGCCTGACGCGGCACTTGGGCGCGTCAGAGGGTGGTCCCGGGGGACGCGGCGGCACGGGCGAGGACGTCCTCGACTCCGCCGAGCAGCGCGGTCACGTCCTCGGGACCGGCGGCCCTGCGGTTGAACTCGGCCGTTCCGCCGATCTCGCCGTCGCGTTCGACCAGGCCGACGCAGGCCAGGGTGGCGGCGGGGTCGGTGCTGTACAGCTCCAGGTGGTGGGCGGGCGGACCGGGAAGCTGCCCCACCTCGATGCCGGGCAGGCCGAGGGACACGGCGGGATAGTTGTGCAGGGCGAACAGGACGCCGTACGGCTGTGTCCCGCCGGTGAAGAGCTCGTCCACGGGGAGCCGTTGACGGCTCAGCCCGTCGGCGACCGCAGTGCGGGTGCGGTGGAGCAGTTCCACGAAGGAGGGGCGCCCGGACAGGTCGATCCGGATCGGTACGACCGTCGTGAACTGTCCGACGGCCCCCTCGAGCGGCCCGGCGAAGCGGCCCGCCGCCGGCGTGCCGACGACGGCCTCGGTGGTCCCGTCGCGCCGGGCCAGGACGACGGCGAGGGCCGCGACGAGCGTCATGAAGGGGGTGGCGCCCTCGGTGGCGCCGAGAGCCAGCCCTGCGGCGAGGGGGCTGCCCGGCCCGCGGTCCAGGCGTACCGGGACATGGCCCCGCTCGAAGCCGCCGGGTGCCCGCGGCGGCGCCGGGCACCTGGCGAACGCGGCGCGCCGGTCCGCCAGTTCGGCGGCGCCGTCCGGGGATGCGAGCCAGCGCCGCTGCCAGTCCGCGTGATCGGGGAACTGCAGCGCCGGCGGGGCGAGGCTTCCGGGGCCCTCGCGGTAGCCGGTTGCGAGGTCGTTCAGGAACACCCCCGAAGACCAGCCGTCGAAGACGCCCAAATGAGAGGCGAGGACGAGGACGTGGTCGCCCTCGCCGAGCGTCAGCAGCCGGAACGCGCTGGTGCGGCCGCTCTCCAGGGACAGCGGTGTCGCGGCGCTCTCGGCCAGCTGGGCGCGTACGGCGTCCCGCCGCGCCGCGGCCGTGCGGTGCGTCAGGTCCGTTCGGGTCAGCCGCAGGCACGGATCCTCGTCCACCGTCAGCAGTGGTCCGCCGCCGTCCGCGGGCTCCGTGATCCGGCAGCGCAGTGCCTCGTGGCGCGCCAGTACACCGGTGAGCGCCTCGCGCAGCCGCCCCGTGTCGAGTCGTCCGGTGAGCCGTACGGCGTGCGAACCGGTGCCGCTGCTGCCCGCGGTGCCGAGCCGCTCGCGCCTCAGGAGCCGGGCCTGGAGCGCGGTGGCCGGCACCGGGCCCGTGCCGGTGCGCGGGGCCGGCCGGGCGGGGACGGGGCTCCGGGCCGCGAGCAGCATCCGGGCGAGCTCCCGCTTGCCCTCCGGCAGGGCGGCNGGCCTGGAGCGCGGTGGCCGGCACCGGGCCCGTGCCGGTGCGCGGGGCCGGCCGGGCGGGGACGGGGCTCCGGGCCGCGAGCAGCATCCGGGCGAGCTCCCGCTTGCCCTCCGGCAGGGCGGCGAGGGCCCGGTCGACCCCGGTCCCGGTGTCGGCGGTCATCGCCCGCCGTCCGGGTTCTGCAGCGAGTCGAGCAACGCGGCGGCCTCCTCGTCGCTCATGTTCTCGATCTGGTCGAACACCGCCAGCAGCCGGTCCTGCTCGCCGGCCGCCTCGGCCCGGGCGGTGCGGACGAGGTCGGCGAGTCCGGCGACCGTCGGGCGGCTGAAGAAGTCGGCCAGCGCGATGTCGATGCCGAAGACGGCGCGGACCCGTGAGACGACGATCGTCGCCTGGAGCGAACTGCCGCCGAGGGCGAAGAAGTCGCCCTCGACGTCGGGGCTGGTCCACTCCAGCAGCGGGGTGAGGATGTCGCGACAGATCTGCTCCTCGACGGCGTCGCGCGGGGCGGTGCCGCCCGCGGCCTGGTCCACGGGCAGCGGCAGCGCCGCGACGTCGACCTTGCCGTGCGGGGTGAGGGGCAGATCGTCCAGGACGACGACCACCGGCACCATGTAGCCGGGCAGCCGGGACGCGGCGTAGGCCCGCAGTCCCTCGGCGTCGGCGACCTCGGAGGCGTACCCGCCGGCCTGTTGGGCCGTGACGTACGCGGCGAGGACGGGCTCGCCCCCGGCGCCGGGCCGGGCGACGGCGACGGCCTGCTGCACGGAGGGGTGACCGAGGAGCACGGCCTCGACCTCGCCCGGTTCGATGCGGTGGCCGCGCAGCTTCAGCTGCCGGTCGGTGCGGCCGAGGAACTCCNGAGGACGGGCTCGCCCCCGGCGCCGGGCCGGGCGACGGCGACGGCCTGCTGCACGGAGGGGTGACCGAGGAGCACGGCCTCGACCTCGCCCGGTTCGATGCGGTGGCCGCGCAGCTTCAGCTGCCGGTCGGTGCGGCCGAGGAACTCCAGGTTCCCGCCGGGGAGCCAACGCACGAGATCACCGGTGCGGTAGAGCCGTTCGGTCTCGGGGCCGTCGGCGTAGGGGTTGGTGACGAACCGTTCCGCCGTCAGTTCGGGCCGCCCGAGGTAGCCGCGGGCCACGCCGGGCCCGGCGACGCACAGTTCGGCCGGTACGCCGGGCGGTACGGGACGCAGCCGCTCGTCCAGGACGAACGCCTGGTGGCCCGGCATCGGGCGGCCGATCGGCGGATTGCGGTCGTAGCTGCCGGCGCAGTCCATGAGCGTGACGGCGACGGTGGCCTCGGTCGGGCCGTAGCCGTTGACGAACCGCCGCTCCCCCGCCGTCCATTCGGCGACCAGCTTGCCGGGGAACGCCTCACCGCCGACGGAGACCAGCCGCAGGTCCGGCAGGCGGGCCTGGTCGAGCAGGGGCAGCAGGGCGGGCGGCAGTTCGGCGACGGTCACCGCGTCGTCGCGCATCCGGGTCTCGAGGAGGGCCGGGTCGCGGCGCTCGTCGTCGGTGGCGATGACGAGTTCCCCGCCGGCCAGCAGGGTGGTGAAGACCTCGAAGACGGAGACGTCGAAGGTGAGCGGGGCGAAGTGCAGGACGCGGTCGCCGGTGCCCATCTCGTACGCCCGGGCGATCGTGCGGGAGAAGTGGGTGACCGAGCGGTGCTCGATCATGACGCCCTTCGGGGTTCCGCCGCTGCCGGAGGTGTAGAGCACGTAGGCGAGGTCGGCGGGGTTCGACGTCGGTGCCAGGGACGGCACTTCGCGCACCGGGGCCGTGGTGCCGGCCGTGACGAGCTCCAGCGGTACGGGCAGGTCGGCCCCGTCGTCGACCAGGGCGTGCCGGACGCCGGCGTCGGCCAGCACGGTCCTGGTCCGCTCGGCCGGGGCGGCCGGATCGACGGGCAGGTAGTGGGCACCGGCCTTGAGGATGCCGAGCAGGGCCGCGACGGCCGCCGGACCCCGACCGAGGCAGACGGCGACCGGGTCACCCTGCCGTACTCCCCGGTCGCGCAACCGGTGGGCGATGGCCTCGGACCAGCGGTCCAGGGCCGCGTAGTCCAGCGTCGTGCCGCCGTGCCGGACGGCGACGGCCTCGGGCTGGATGGTGGCGCGCTCGCGGAAGGCGCGGTCGAGGGTGGCGGTCCAGGCGGCCTCGTCCACCGGGCCGCCGCGGGACAGTTCACGGGCGTGCCGGGACGCCGCCGGCTCCTCCACCAGGCTGATCTCGCCGATGGGGAGGTCAGGGTCGGCGGCGACCTGCTCGATGACCCGGCGGAAGGCCGTCAGCAGCGCGGAGGCGGTGCCATGGCGGTAGAGCGAGGTGTTGTACTCCAGGGACAGCTCCAGCCCGTCGTTCTCGCCGACGAGGAAGCTCATGTCGAACTTGGCGGCTCCGTCGTGCAGTTGCTCGACGGCGAAGTCCACGTCGGCGGACCGGCTGGTGTGCGCGCCCCAGCGGCCGAGCGAGGTGAACTCGATCTGGAACAGGGGGTGCCGCAGCGGGTCGCGGACCGGCCGTACGGCGTCCACGACCTGCTCGAAGGGGAGCTCGCTGTTGGTGAAGGCGTCCATGACGGTGCCCGCCGTGCGCGAGACGAGTTCGCGGAAGGTGAGGCCGTCCCCCACCTCCGTGCGCAGGGTGATCATCTGGACGAAGCAGCCGATGACCCGTTCCAGGTCGGGGTGGGGACGGGAGGCGCTGGCCGTGCCGACGACGACGTCCTCGGTGTGGGTCCAGTGCCGCAGCAGTGCGTTGAAGGCGGCGAGCAGGGTGGTGAAGACGGTGGTGTCGGAACTCTCGGCCAGTGCCCTGAGCCGGTCCAGCAGGTCCTGCTCCAGCCGGAGGCTCAGTCCGCGGCCGTCGCCGCGGGTCTCGGGGCTGCGCGGATGATCGGGCATGACCTCGGTGGCCTCGGCGCCGGCGAGCAGCTGCCGCCACTTGTCGGCGAGTGCCCTGCGGTGCTCCTCGTTGTCGAGTTTGGCGCGCTGCCAGGCGGCGAAGTCGGCGTACTCGACGGGCGGGGCGGCCGGTTCCGGGCGCAGGCCCTGGACCGCCTGGGTGTAGCAGGAGGTGAGCTCCTCGGTGAAGATGCGGGTGGAGCCCGGGTCCCAGACGACGTGGTGGACGACCCACAGCAGTACGTGCCGCTCGTCCGCGAGCCGCACCAGGTGGGCGCGTACGGGCGGGGCTTCGGCCAGGTCGAACGGCGCCGACGCGCAGGACGCGGTGAGTTCGGCCAGCTCCCGCTCCGGGTCCTCACTCGCGCCGAGGTCGCTGGTCTGGACGCCGAGGACGAAGGCGGGCACGGGTTCCTGCCAGGGCACCCCGTCGACCTCGACGAGCCTGCTGTGGAGGACCTGGTGGCCGGCGACGACCGCGTTGACCGCCTCGTGCAGCGCGGCCCGGTCGAGCGGCCCGTCCAGCCGGACGGCGAGGGCTATGTTGTTGCGGGCCTTGCCGGCGCCCAGCCGGTCGACGAACCACATCTGCTCCTGCTGGAAGGAGGCGCGGGAACGCGGCCCGTGGTCGGCGCGCTTGAGTTCGACGCGGTGGCCGACGCCTGCGGTCATCTGGTTGCGCATCCGGCCCAGCAGCCGGGAGCGCTGCCCCTGGGGCAGCCGGCCGAGCCGTTCGGCGAGGTCAGACATGGGTTCCTCCGTTGCGGTGCAGATCGGCCAGCAGCGCGGCGAGCCGGTCGGGCAGATGCTTGGCGAAGTAGTGGCGGCCGCCGGGGATCACGGCGAGCCGCAGGTCCGGGGCGTACCGGCCCCACGCCCGGTGGCCCTGCTCATATCCCTGGGTGGCGTCGTCGGCGTCGCCGACGACGCAGGTGAGCGGGGTGGCGAGCGGCCGTTCGTAGCCCTGGGGCGTACGGGCGAAGAACCGGGCGGCCTCGGTCATGTCGTGGCGGACCATCCGCATCACGGCCGTCAGGTCGCCGTCGTCGAGGACGCCGTCGAAGCCGTCCATGGCGGTGAGGTAGGCGACGAGGTCGTCGTCGCTGGAGGTGCGTTCCATCTCCAGGGCGAACTCTGGGTCGTCCTCCGGGAGCGCGGCCGCCAGGTGGAGCGCCACCGGCCGCAGACCGTCGCGTTCCAGCACCCGTGTGGTCTCCAGGGCGGCGACGACGCCGGCGCAGTGGCCGTAGACCGCGAACGGTCCGGTGACGCTGCGGGCGATCTCCCGGGCGGCGAGTTCGGCGAACTCGCTGACGGGGAGCATGGGGCCCGGGGCGAGCGGGTCGTGGCCGGGCGGGGAGACGGCCAGCAGTTCGATGTGCGGCGGCAGTTCGGCCGCAAGGGGCCGGTAGGCGATGGCGTCGCCGCCGCCGTGGGGGAAGCACACGAGGGTCAGGGCGGACCTGTCGTCCTCGTTCCCGGAGGACAGCCGGTGCAGCAGCCGGTGGGGTTCCGTCCCCCCGCCGCTGCCGCCCAGCTCCTCGGCACGGGCGGCGAGGCCCGCCGGCGTCGGGTTGCCGAACAGGTCCACCACACGCAGCGCGTGGGCCTCCGGCAGTGCCTCGGCGACGGCCCGGACCGCGCGTACGGCGGCGAACGAGTCGCCGCCGAGGGCGAAGAAGTCGTCGTCGGCGCCGACCTCGGTGAGTCCCAGGACGTCCGCCCAGACCGCCGCGATCCGGCGGGCCGCCGGAGTCCCCGGGTCCGGGCCCGCCGGCGCGGCGGCGGATCCGTCCGACGGAGCGGCGGCGCGGCGCGGTTCGGGCAGGGCCGTGCGGTCGACCTTGCCGTTGGGACTGAGCGGAAGCCGCTCCAGGACGACGAGTTCGGCGGGCACGCAGTGCGCCGGGAGCACCGTGCCCAGCGCGCTGCGCAGGGCGGCGGTGTCCGGGACCGCGCCGTCCTCGGGCACGACGTAGCCCACCAGGCGTGCCGAGCCGGCGGCATGCCGGGCGACGACGACGGCCTCGCGAACGCCGGGCAGGTCGCGCAGGGCGCCCTCCACCTCGCCGGGTTCGATGCGCAGCCCGTTGAGCTTGATGCGGAAGTCGGTGCGGCCGAGCAGCTCGACGGTCCCGTCGGGCAGGTAGCGGGCGAGATCCCCGGTCCGGTAGAGCCGTTCGGTGCGTCCGGGTTCGAGTTCGACGTGGACGAACTTCTCGGCTGTCAGCTCCGGCCGGTTGAGGTACCCGCGGGCCAGCCCGGTCCCGCCGAGGTGCAGTTCGCCGGGCACGCCGACCGGAACGAGCCGGTCCTCGGAGTCGAGGATGTAGGTGCGCTGGTTGGCCATCGGCCGGCCGTACGGCAGCTTCGTCCAGCCCGGCTCGACGCGGCCCACCCGGTACTCGACGGAGTGGATGGACGCCTCGGTCGCCCCGCCGAGCGCCGCGAACCGCAGCCCGGGGGCGAAGGCCCGGATCCGGTCGGGCTGGGTGACGGGGATCCAGTCGCCTCCGAGGAAGGCGGCGCGCAGGCCGGGCAGCGCGGGACCGGAGGCGTGCTCCAGCTGGTCGAGGAGCAGCCCGAGCAGCGCGGGCGCGGAGTTCCACACGGTCACGCCGTGCCGCTCGATCAGCTCGGCCCAGTGGGCCGGGTCCTTGGCGGCCGCGGGGTCCGGCAGGACCACGGTGCCGCCGGCCGCGAGCATGCCGAGCGTCTCGTAGACGCTCATGTCGAAGCTGGGCGAGGAGAGGGCGAGGACGGCGTCGCCGGGGCCGATGCCGTAGGAGCGGTTGAGGTCGAGCAGGTTGTTGACGACCCCGCGGTGCTCCAGGGCGATCCCCTTGGGTGTGCCGGTGGAGCCGGAGGTGAAGATGACGTACGCGAGGTCGCGGGAGGTGACGGGGACCGCGGGACGGGTCGCGGGGAACGTCTCCAGCAGCGGCCGGTCGGCGTCCAGCAGGATCCGCTCGGTGCCGGGGCGGAGCGGCAGCCGGCCCACGACTTCCGCGTCGGAGACGACGATCGGCGCTGCCGCGTCGTCGAGAAGCAGGCCCAGGCGCTCCTGCGGGTACTCGGGGTCGAGCGGGACATAGGCGGCACCCGCCTTGAGGACGGCGAGGATCGCGGTGATCAGCCCGGGGCCCCGGCGCAGGCACAGGGCCACGGTCCGGTCGGGGCCGGCGCCCGCCTCGGTGAGCCGGTGGGCGAGCCGGTTGGCGCGCTCCTCCAGCTCCCGGTAGGTGACGGTCCAGCCGCCCAGGCCACCGCAGACGACCGCCGCGGCGTCCGGCCTGCGGTCGGCGTGCTCCTCGAACAGCTGGTGGAGGCAGGCGTCCTGGGGGAAGGGGGCCCGGGTTGCGTTCCAGTCGTCCAGCGCGGCGCGGCGCTCGGCACCGGTGAGCAGCGGGAGGTCGCGGAGCCGTGCCTCGGGGCGGTCGACGGCGCCTTCCAGGGTGGTGAGGAAGTTGCCCAGGAGCCGGTCGACGGTTGCGGCGTCGAAGAGGTCGGTGGGGTACTCCACCAGGGCGCGGACGGTGCTGCCGGTGTCGTGGACGCTGATCATCAGGTCGTACTTGGTGGCGCGGGAGGCGAAGTCGAGGGGTTCGGTGGCGAGTCCGGCGAGTCGCGGCGCGGTGTCGGGGGTCTCGTCCAGCAGGAACATCACGGAGGTGAGCGGTGGCCGACTGGGGTCGCGCGGCAGTCCGGCCGTGTCCACGATCAGGTCGAACGGCAGCTCCTGGTGGGCGTACGCCTGCAGCGTGGTGTGCCGGGTGGCACGGACGAGTCCGGCGAACGAGAGGTCGCCGGGCGCGACGATGCGCAGCGGCAGGGTGTTGACGAAGAAGCCGATGAGGTCGCTGAAGGCGGGGTGGTCGCGGCCGGACACGGAGGTGCCGACGACGATGTCGTCCTGGCCGGTCCAGCGGCGCAGGGTGGCGGCGAACCCGGCCAGCAGCGTCATGTAGAGGGTGGCGCCCTCGGACTTGCCGAACTCCCTGAGCCGGTCGATGAGCCGTGGGGGCAGTTCGACGTAGCGGGACGCTCCCGAGTGGCCGAACACGGGCGGCCGGGGCCGGTCGGTGGGCAGGTCCACGGGGCTCGCACCGGCGAGTTCCTCGCGCCAGAAACCGGTGAGGCGTTCCAGCCGCTCGCCGCTGATGCGGCGGCGCTGCCAGGCCGCGAAGTCGGCGTACTGGAGGGCGAGCGGGGACGGCGGTGGGGTCCGTGCCCCGGTCCGGGCCGCGTAGGCGCGCTCCAGTTCGGTGGTCAGCAGCCGCATGGACCAGCCGTCGGTGACGATGTGGTGCAGGTTGAGGACGAGGACGTGGTCGTCGGCGGACATCCGGGCGAGCGAGGCGCGCACCGGGATGTCTCCCGCGAGGTCGAAGGGGGCGGAGGCGTCCGCGTCGTAGAAGGCGCGGACGGCGTCCTCGTCCGGCAGTTCGGTCACCGGCAGCGGAAGCCGGTGCCCCTCCAGCACCCGGGGCACCGCCTCGGCCGCGCCCGGGACGTCCTCGTGGACGGTGCGCAGGATCTCGTGCCGGTCCACGAGGTCCTGGAGCGCACCGTGGAGAGCGGGGACGTCGAGGGGACCCCGGATACGGGTGGCGACCGGCACGTTGTAGGCCGGGCTGCCGGGCTGGAGCTGGTCGACGAACCACAGCCGGCGCTGGGCGAAGGAGAGCACCGGCGGCTCGTCCGGGTCCCGCGGTGCCGGGTCCGGGTCCTCCCGTACGGCGGCGCGTCCCCCGTTGCGGCCCGCGAGGGCCTGGAACAGTGCCCGGCGGGACTTCGGCAGTGCGGCTATGCGTTCGGCGAGGGACTCGCTCACCTTGTGCCTCCGTGCGTGTGGTCGAGGGAAGACGGCGGGGGGCGCGGGGGTGCGGATGCGCGCCGGCGGCACCGCCGCCGGTGCGGTGTGCGGCTGCGGAGCGGGGGCCGGCCGGGGCCGGCGCCCGCTCCGGGGCGCGGGGAGCCCCAGGACGTGTTGCGGCGGTCCCTCCCGCCCTGTGGGCGGACGGAGCTACTTTCGCAACACGCCCTAGGCGCCGATCTTGGTGTCGTTCCCGGCGGACGCCGCGGACTCGGTGCCCGGGGTGTCCTGTGCCTCGGGGGCGTCTCCGCCCGGCATCTCCCTGATGGCGGCGACCGGGCCGCCGAGCAGGGTCAGACCGCCGATGGCGGTGATGACTCCGGCCACTGCCAGGGCGCCGGTGAGGCCGAGCGCCTCGCCGAGCGCGCCGCCCACCAGGTAGCCGAGGGACAGTGCGCCGTAGACCGCCGAGAGGGCGGTGCCGCTGACGCGGCCCATCTGCTCGTTGGGCGTGACGCCCTGGACCAGGCTGAGGACGTGGATGTCGAACATCGGGGACACGAAACCGATGACGGCCTGGACCACGATCAGTCCGACGAAGCCGGCGACGGCGCCGCCGGTCGGGACCAGGATGTAGCCGGCGCCGAGGACGACCGCCGTCAGGACCAGGGTGCGGCCCAGGGTGAGCGCCTTGGAGACCTGCTCGGACAGCACCGCGCCGACGATGACGAAGACGGACATCACGGCGAAGGCCGCGCCCACCTGGCCGGGGCTCAGGTCGAGGACCTTGTAGGCGTACACGATCAGCAGCGCGTCACCCATCGCGGCACCGAGGTTGACCACGACGTTGGCGGTGAACAGGCTGCGCAGGACGGGGGTTCCGAAGAGGGTCTTCAGGCCCTCCTTCATCTCGGCCTTGGCCGAGGCCTTCGTCTCCTGCACCCTGGCGCGGGTGTCGCGGTGCCGGATGAGGAGCAGGGCGACCAGGGAGACGAGGAAGGTCAGCGCGTCCGCCGTGATCGCGCGGGCGGCGCCGAGGAACTGGATCAGCGCGCCACCGGCGCCGGCGCCGACCGCCTCGGCGACGCTTCGGCTGATCTGGAGCTTGGTGTTGCCCTCGACGAGGTTCTCGGTGCCGATCAGCTGCGGCAGCCAGGACTGGTAGGAGACCTCGAAGAAGGCGGTCAGGATGCCGGTGGCGGCGGCCACGACGTAGACGTGCGTCATCGTGACGGAGTCGAGTGCGAAGGCCAGTGGGATGGTGCCCAGCGCCAGGAAGCGGCCGAGGTCTGCCACGATCATGACGGCGCGGCGCGAGACCCGGTCGGCGACGAGCCCGGCGACCGGGGCGAGCAGGAGGAACGGGAGGAAGCGCAGCGCGCCGAGCACGCCGACCTCGAACGCTCCCCCGTCGAGAAAGACGACCGCGAGGGTCGGCAGCGCGAGCAGCGAGATCTTGTCACCGAAGTTGCTGACGGTCTGCCCGAACCACAGGCGGTTGAAATCGGAATGCCGACCGAGTGCCATGTCGACGCCCTTTTCTGATCGGGGACGGAATTGTCGGACGGCACTGAAGGTACGGACGCGCGGTTAGTGTCCGGTTACGAATCCGGGCGGTTGGAGACCGGTCGTAGAGAGCGTGTGAGAACCGTTGTAGAACCGTGCGAGATCGGCGCCCTCACGGGCGATCCCGGCCTCGATCTCCTCGGTCGCGGCCTCGTCCGCCGCCACCGCCTCCGGCGGTTCTCCGCCGGCGAAGGGCTCGACGACGGGGCCGCTGCCGCGCCTGCCTCCCGACCAGGTGCCCACCGCCCAGCCGTCGACCATGACGGTCGCCCGGATGATCCCGCCGCCCGGCCAGACGCGGCGCTCGTGGGCGGCGGGCACCGACAGTTCCCTGCGCCGGTATCCGACAAGGTAGTTGTCGTAGGCCGGAAGCAGCCGTACATCGCCTCGGGGAATTGCTTCCGCGTTTTCCCGGGAGGGTTCTCCCGCGGCCGCCCAGGCCCTTTTGCAGACGGTGGCGCGCAGCCCCGACCAGTGCGCGAGATCGGCCGCGTCCGAGGGACCGTGTGCCCGCCGGTAGCGGCGGGCCAGTTCCCTCTCCGCGGCCTCCCCGGAGAACGACGGCGGGCCGTCCGACGGCAGCCAGTCGTCGAGGAGGACGAACGTCGCCTCACCGTCGCGCTGGGGCCCGTGGCAGACGAGCCCGGAAAGCGCGGCGCGCCGGATGAGGTGGAACGCGGACTGGCCCTTGGACTCGACGCCCAGGGTGGCGAGGCGTGCGGTGAGTTCGGCCCGGGTGAGCGGTCCCTCGCCGTCGACGGCCTTCACGATCAGCCGGGACGCACGGTCGCACAGGGACTCGTCCAGGCCGAGTTCCCGCAGTCGGCGGGCGCCGAGGGCCAGTTGGACGGGCCCGAGCAGTCCGAGCAGCCAGCGGGCGTCGGCGGCCGGGACGAGCTGGAGCGTCCCGCGCATGAACCAGCCCCGTACGGCGGTCCGTTCGGAGTCGGTGGCATGCCGTACGTCGTCGGCGGTCAGCCCCTCGACGCGGGCGCGCAGGCCGAGAGCGGCGGCGCCGAGGTCCTGCGCCTGGATGGCCACGACCCGCTCCAGGGCGCCGGCGACCGTCTTCTCACGGGCCCGGCCCCCGATCGCCTGTGCGTGTGCTCTCAGCAGCCGGTCGGCGGTTCGTCGTTCCACAGTTCCTCAGTCTTTCACCGGAATGGTCCCTGCGGCTGCCGGACGCCCTCCGCGGCCGCATCTGTCTCACGGGCCGCCGCACGGGCGGCCCGTCCCTGGGGCCGGCCTTCCGCCGAGCTCCGGCCGGTCGTGCGGGCGTTCGCACCGCGGTCGTCCCCCGCACGAGCGTCGGGCTCCGCGCCGGAAGCCCGAGGGTTTCGGCGGCGCGGAGCCTGACGAGAGCGTGTGCGGAGACGTCGTGGTGGTGGTCGGCGGCAGCCCGGTCCCGTTCGCCGCGGTCTGCCCGCCTCCCCGCCCGCGCTCCCGAGTGGCGCGCGTGGGAGGACCGGCGGCGGGGGCCGCCGCCCCGGCGCCCTTCAGTGCCTGCGGCGGAGCACCGCGTAGTAACCGGGGAGCAGCAGCGCCTCGGAGTCCGACTCGGGGTCGACGGCGTGCAGCCGTACCGCCTGGTCGTGCACGACCTCCCAGTCGTCCGCAGGGAAGGCGGCGGCCAGTTCGGGGCGGGTGAAGCGGTGGGAGTGCCGGACGCCGGCCGCCTCCAGCGGGCCCACCAGGTCCTCGGCCCGGCCGCGCTTTCCGCCGACGAAGCCGAGGTAGCCGAAGGAGTTGCTGGAGTAGTCGGGCTCGTGGACGATCAGCACTCCGTCTCGCCCGAGCAGCCTGCCCGCGACGGACGCGAGCCGGGCCCGCGCCGCGTCGTCGAGGACGTGGAAGACGCCACGGACGAAGATGTTGTAGGGGCCTTCGCCGAGGGCGGCAGCCTGGGTCGCGTCGGTCATGTCGACGGCGAGGTGGTCGACGTTGGCCACCCCCGCCTCGCGCGCCTCCCGGACGGCGTGCTCGATCGCGCTGGAGGACACGTCCACGCCGACGACGCGCGGGTAGTGCGCGGCGAGTTCACGGCTGTAGCGGCCGTTGCCGCAGCCGAGGTCGACGACCGGCATGTCGTCCCGGAAGTGGCGCTTGGCCTGGTCGAGCAGCCAGGTGAACTCCTCGCCGCTGTCGGCGTCCCAGATGACGTCGCCGCCGCGACCGGTGCGCTCGATGCCCGCCCAGTAGCGTTCCCAGGCGTCCCCGGTGTCCCGTTCCCCGACGGCCTCGGCGGCGGTCGTGTCCTCGCCGGGCGGCGGCGAGTGGCGCTCCCAGGTGTCCTCCTCGCCCAGCGACTCGACGAGGGCGACGAACTCCTCGAACATGCCCTCGACCAGACCGTCCGGGTACACCGCGGGAAGGTGGTCCCAGTTGAACGTGAGGCCGCCCGCCTTCTCGAAGACCTGGAAGTCCAGCGAGACCTGAGGGGTCTGGGAGATGCCGTAGACGGGCACGCCGAGCTCGTTCTGCTCGTAGTTCGGCGGGTGGCCGGCGAGGCTGGTCATCACCACGGGCATGGCCGGGGCGAGGGTGCCGCGGAGCCGGGTCAGTTCCCGCAGCACCTGCACGCCGCTGAAGTAGCGGTGCTCCAGATCGGCCCACAGGCGCCGCTGGAGGGCCTGCGCGCGGCCGGCGAAGGTGGTGGCCTCCTGCTCGACGGCGAGCAGCAGGGTCGTCGTGGTGTCCGCGAGCAGCGAGTTGACCTGCGGGTGCAGCGGAAGCCGGTTGAAGAGGGGGAAGTTGACGGTGAACCTCGCCTGCCGGGAGGCCCTGCCGAGGATCTCCGCGTAGGCGGCGGCGAGCACTCCGGACGCGGTGATCTTGCGGTCGCCGGCCCGTTCCTGGATGCGGTTCCACAGGTCGGCGGGGACGATGTGGCTGAGCCGTTCGAAGCGGACCGGCAGTTCCGGGGCGTCCGCCGGGCGCTCGGGGAGCTCCGGCGCGGGCGGCAGTCCCGCCAGGCGGTCCCGCCAGTACCACTCGGAGCGGCGGTAGAGCTCGCTGTCCCGCAGGGAGTTCCCGACGGCCAGCACGTAGTCGCGGAACGTCAGCTCCAGCGGTGGGAGTTGGGCCGCCGGGTCGGCGTAGTACGCGACGAGGTCCGGCACGAGGACCTGGAAGTAGCTCCAGGCGTCGGCGACGAGGAAGTCGAGGCAGAGGTGGATCCGGGCGCGGCCGCCGCCGAGCAGGCTGATCCGCACGTCGAACAGGGGCCAGCTGTCGGCGTCGAGGACCTGGTGGGACAGCCGGTCCCGCAGGACGGCGAGCTCCGCATCGCGGGCGTCGGGGGCCAGCGCGCCGAGATCGGTGACGGGGATGTCGTAGTCCGGAACCTCCTCGTACACCTGCTGGGTGCCGTCGGGGAGGATGCGGGTGCGCAGGGCGTCGTGGCGCTCCACGAGGAGGCGCCAGGCGGTCTCGAAGCGGGGTACGTCGAGGCTCTCGCTCTCCCATTCGAAGTAGCCGTGGCAGCCGACGTTGCCGAGGTCGACGAGTCCGCCGCGGCCGATCCACAGCGCCTGCTGGCTCTCGGTCAGCGGGAAGGGCGCGAAGCGACCGGCCGGGTCGGGCACGATGGCGGGCAGTCCGCCGAAGCCGTCCCGCCCGCCCTCGCGCCGGGTCACCACGATCTCGCCCAGTTCGGCGACGGTCGGGCGGGAGGACAGGTCGGACAGGCTCAGTTCGACGCCGTAGCGCCGGCGGATCTCGTCGATCAGCTGGAAGGCGAGGAGCGAGTGGCCGCCGAGGTCGAAGAAGTTGTCGTGGATGCCGACGACCTCGGTGCGGAACGCCCCGGCCCACAGCCGGACCAGCCCGTCCTCGATCTCGTTGCGCGGGGGCTCGTATCCGGTTCCGACGCCGTCGTGGGGCTCCGGCGGTTCGGGGAGGGCGCGCCGGTCGACCTTTCCGTTGGCCAGGCGGGGCAGTGCGGGCAGGACGACGACCGCGGACGGCACCATGTAGTAGGGCAGGGTGCGGGCCACGGCGGCCCGGACACCGGCGGGGCCCGGGTCCGTGCCGGGATCCGCGGCGACGTACGCCACCAGCCGCCGGTCGTCGGCGGCGCGTTCGTGGACCACCACGACGGCCCCGGCGACACCGTCGACGCCGGCCACATGGGTCTCGACCTCGCCGAGTTCCACCCGGAAGCCGCGGATCTTGACCTGGGCGTCGGAGCGGCCGAGGAGTTCGACTGCGCCGTCCTCGCGGCGGCGTGCCAGGTCCCCGGTGTCGTACAGCACCGGATGCGGATCGCCGTCGACGGCGACGCCCGTGCGGAACTTCGCCGCGGTGAGGTCGGGGCGGCCGTGGTAGCCGGCGGCCACTCCGGCGCCCGAGACGTGGAGCCGCCCCACCTCGCCGTCGGCGACCGGCCGGTCGTGCTCGTCCAGCAGGTGCACCCGCATGTTGGCGATGGGCACGCCGACGGGGACCTGGCGGGTCGTGCGGACGGCCTCGGGGGTGGCCTGGCTGGTGAAGTCGACGCCCGCGCCGAGGTCGAGGCAGGTGAGGACGTTGGTGGTCTCGGTGGTTCCGTACGTCATCACGACCCGGAACGGTGTGTCGGTGGGCGGCCAGGAGTGCACCCGCTCCGCCGTCGTCACCAGGACGCGCAGCACGGTGTCCGCCGGCCAGTCGAGCGCCCAGACGGGCTCGGCGAGGGCGGCGACCAGCATGGTGTGGGTGATGCGCTCGGCGGCGAGCCAGTCGCGGATCTGCTCCGGCGTCTGCGCCCGGCCCGCCTCGGGGATGTGGACGGCGGCGCCGAGCGGCAGATAGGGAAGCCACTCCATGATCTGTACGGCGAAGCCCGGCGTCGACATCCAGGAGGCCCGGTCACCGGGGCGCACCCCGTAGGCGCGGGCGGTCCAGTGCACCAGGTTGGTGAGTGCGCCGTGCCGCTCCAGGACGGCCTTGGGGGTGCCGGTGGAGCCGGAGGTGTAGATGAGGTGGCTGATGGTGTCGGGGCCGGTGGCCACGCCGACCGGGGTGCCGGGCCGGTCGAGACCGGCGGTGGCCACCTCGGCGCGGGCCACGTCCCCGGGCAGGCGCGCGGCGGTCTCGGGGGGCGTGAGCACCAGCAGGGGCTCTGCGTCGGCGATCATCGCGGTGAGCCGCTCGTCGGGGTTGACCGGGTCGAGCGCCACGATCGCGGAGCCCGTCTTCAGGATCCCGAGGGATCCGATGACGTAGTCGGCCCCGCGCGGATAGCACAGGCCGATCCGCTCACCGGGACCGGCGCCCCGCGCGATCAGGGCGTGCGCCAGCCGGTTGGTGGCGGTCTCCAGCTCCTCGAACGTCCAGACCCGGCCGCCGTGCACCAGCGCGGGGGCCGCGGGGGTACGGGCGGCCTGCGCGGCCAGGAGCTCCGGATAGCCGGTGCGGGGGAAGTCCGTGTCGGTGCGGTTGAAGTCGGTCAGTGCGGTGGTCACAGCGCGGCCCTTTCTCGGGGTGCGGGGACTCGGCTGCGCAGCAGCCGCACCGGGAGGCTCCTGATGCCCCAGGTGAAGTTGGACGAGTTGAAGAGCGCGGGTCCGGTCAGTTCGAACCCGTCGAGCCTGCCGAGCATCTCGTTGAGCAGGGCGCCGAGTTCGAAGCGGGCGAGCCGGGCCCCGAGGCAGAGGTGGCGACCGTGGCCGAAGGCGACGTGCCGGTTCGGCCGCCGGTCGACGCGGAAGTCGTGCGGGTCGGTGAAGACGTCCTCGTCGCGGTTGGCGGAGACGTTCCACAGCGTGACCCGGTCGCCGGCGGCGATGGGCGTCCCGTTGACCTCGGTGTCGTGCAGGGCGGTGCGCAGGGCGTGCACACCCGGTGTGGTCCAGCGCAGGATCTCCTCGACGGCGGGCGCGATCCCGGCGGGCCCGAGGCTCCGCAGCAGGTCCCACTGTTCGGGCAACTGCGCGAACATGTGCACCGCGCCGGCGGCCGAGTAGCGCGTGGTCTCGTTGGCACCGGAGAGCACGCCGTTGCAGTTGAAGACGATCTCCTCGTCGCTGAGGGGCCGTTCGGTTCCGTCGCCCTCGTCGACGAGGGTGTCGTGGGCGATCTGGCTGACCAGATCGTCACCGGGGCGGGCCCGCCGCTCGGCCAGCAGTTCCATGAAGTAGAGGAATATCTCCGAGTGGGCGTTGCTGCGCACGGACTCGTCCGGGGAGTCGAACGCGTCGGTGGTGAGCGCCCCGATCCAGGCCCAGTCGGCGCGGGGGATGCCCATCATGGCGCAGACCACCCTGTTGGGGAGTTGCTTGGCCAGGTCGATGAAGTCCAGTTCGCCCAGTTCGGCGCTCTCGGCGACGAGTTCGGCGACGACACGGGTGACGAGGGTCTCCAGCCGAGGCATCTGCTGGGGCCCGAACGCCTGGTAGAGGGCCCGCTTGAGCCGGGTGTGGTGGGGCGCGTCGGACACGATCAGCATGCGTTGGGCGACGGCGGTGACGGCGGCGGGGTCGCTGCCGAGCCGCATGCCCTGGGCGGAGCTGAACGTGTCGCTGTCGGCGTACACCCGCATGATGTCGCGGTGTTTGCTGAGCACCCAGAAGCCCTCGTCCCCGCCGCCGGGGCCGGGATGCCGGTGGACGGGGTCGTTGGCGCGCAGCCAGGTGAAAACGGGCCAGAACTCGTTGCGTCCGAAGGGCTCCGGGTCGAGCAGGTCGATGTGCATCTCAGGCTCCTTCGCCCGCGCCGGCGGCGGCGCGGGGGGCCGCGGTCGCTTCGCGCACACTGCGCGGTCGGGTGTCGGTCCAGTGCGCGTCCACATGGGCCACGCACTCGTCCTCGCTGCCGCTGAAGCCGTCCGGTGTCCAGCCGTCGGGCACCTCGCGCGCCGCGGGGTAGAGGGCGTACTGCTCCTCGTCGTTGACGAGGACCTGATGGGTCGTGGGCACGGCGTCCTCCGGGCTCGGGGCGGTGCTGCGGGAAGGGGGGACCGCCCTGTCGGGCGGATCACCCACCGGTCAGGCGGGGGTGCCGGCCGCGGTCGTGTCGTCCCGCAGCAGTGAGGCGAGGTGTTCCAGGACCGGCGCCGGGCGGCGCAGCACGGCGTGGTGGCCGCCCTCGACGCGGTGCACCCGGAAGCCGGCCGTGGTGACGGAGGCCCAGCCGGCCAGGTCCCCGACGGTGACGGTCTCGTCGCCGGCCGCGCTCCAGGCGTGCACCGGCACGCGCAGCGGGTCGCCGGGCGTGTGGGTGTAACTCAGGGACAGCACGGCGTCCTTGCGGAGCATGGCGACCATCAGGGCCCGGGTGTCCTCGTCGAGGAACGCCGGATCGAGCCCGGCCGTGTCGAAGAGCTTGTCCAGTTCCTCGTCGTCCTCGACGATGCCCCGACCGGCGCCGTCCCAGTGCCCGGGCGCACGGCAGGCGCTGACCACCAGAACGTCGGGCGTCACCCGGCGGGCGACCTCGTATCCGATGAGTCCACCGAAACTGTGGCCGAAGACGACCAGCCGGCGGCCTCCCGCGACGACCGGGCGCAGCTCTGCGCTGATCGCCTCGACGGCCTCGCCGAAGGTCTCCGGCATCGGGTCGCGCCAGCGGTTCTCACGTCCGGGCAGTTGCACACCGTGGACCTGGGCGACACCGGCAAGGGCCTTGGCCCAGGCGCGGAACTGCTGGCAGCCGGCCCCTGCCTGCGGCAGGCAGAGCAGCGCGGGCAGGGCCGCGTCGTCCGGGCCGGTGGGCCAGGTGGAGATCCAGCTTCCCATGGCTCAGGCCCCCTCGGCGGTGCGCAGGGCGGTCTCAGATGCCCCTGACTCGGCCGCCAGGCGGTCGAGTTCGGCGGCGACGTCCGCGACGGTCGGTCGGGAGAGCAGCGTTCCGAGCGTGAGGCGCAGCCCGGTGGTCCGCCGCAGTTCAGCGACGACGCGGGCCGCGGCGAGCGAGTGTCCGCCCAGTTCGAAGAAGTCGGCGTCCGGTCCCGGGACCTCGCGCTCCAGAGCCTCGGCCCAGACCGCCATGACGTCGCGCTCACGCGCGCCGGCGTTGCCCGCCTCCTCCTCCCGTGCCGGCTCCGCGAGCCGGCGGGCGAGTTCGTCGCGGTCGGCCTTGCCCGTGGTCAGGGTGGGGATGCGGTCGACGACCCGGACCGTCGCGGGCACCGCCGCCTCCGGTAGCAGCTTGGCGCAGTGCCCGGTGACGGAGTCCGCCAGTGCGCCTTCCGCGCCGGGGGCCGCGACAACCGCGAGTCCCAGCGTCTGACCCGAGCCCAGGACGCAGGCGGCGGCGGCGACGACCTCGGGGAGTTCGGCGGCGACCCGCTCGACCTCGCCCAGTTCGATGCGGTGGCCGCGGACCTTCACCTGGTCGTCGCGCCGGCCGCGGTACTCCAGTTCGCCGCCGGGTCGCCGGACCACGAGGTCCCCGGTGCGGTACATCCGCGCGCCGCCGCCCTGGAACGGGTCGGGCAGGAACCGGGCGGCGGTGAGCCCCGGCCGGTTGCGGTAGCCGCGGGCCACGGCGGGTCCGCCGAGGTAGAGCTCGCCCTCGATGCCCTCGGCGACCGGGATCAGGTCGTCGTCGAGCACATAGGCGCGGTAGTCGGGCAGCGGCCGTCCGATGGTGCTCACATCGTCACCCCGCTCGCTGTCGGCCCAGGTGGCCGCGATGGTCACCTCCGTCGGCCCGTACACGTTGAGCAGCCGCCGACCGCGCGAGAAGCGCTCGGCCAGTGCGGCCGGGCACTGCTCGCCGGCGACCACGACGACCTCGGCCCCGCTCAGCGCGCCGCCGTGGGCCGCGAGCAGCGACGGGGTGAGGGAGGCGGTGCGCAGTCCTGCGGGGATCGGTTCGCGGCCGGCGTCTGCGGCCCGGCGCAGCCCGTCCAGGGACAGGTCCACCAGGGCGACGCCCTGGCCGTGCACGAGGTAGAGCAGGGTGCACCACAGCCAGCCGTCGAAGGCGGGCGAGACGGCGTTCAGGCCCAGACCACCGGGCTGGGGACCCAGCCCGGCGAGGGCACGCACGAAGGTGTCGAGGCCGCGGTAGGTGACCTCGACGCCCTTGGGACGGCCGGTGGTTCCCGAGGTGTAGATGACGTAGGCGCAGCCGTCCGGTCCCGGATCGACCACGTCGAGCGGGCCGGTCGCGGCGCTCGCCCGGCAGGCCGGGCCGGCCGGGTCCAGGATACGGACGCCGGTGACGTCCAGTCCGGCGGGCACCTCCGGGGTGACCAGGACGGAGACCCCGGCGTCGTCCAGCACGGACGCCAACCGCTCCACGGGGTGACCGGGGTCGAGCGGCACGGCCGTGGCGCCCAGGCTCCACACGGCGAGCAGCGCGGGCACGCTGTCCCGGGACCGCCCGAGGAGCAGGCCCACGGCGGTCTCGGGACCGGCACCGGCGGCGGACAGTCCGGCGGCCATCGCCGCGGTGCGCGCGATGAGCCCGGCATGGCTCAGCGCACCGTCCTCGGCGCTGACCGCCGGGTCGTCGGGCCGTTCGCGGGTCCAGCGCTCCAGTGCCGCGAACAGGGGCGGGAGAGCGGCGTCCGGCCCCTCGTGGGCGGGCCGCACCTCCGGCGCGGCGGCGGGGTGGGCGGTCATCCGTCGTTCCTCTCCTGGCCGGGGTCGCCGGCCGGCACGGCGGCGCGCAGACGCGGACCGACGACCTCGCCGCCGGACGCCTGGGGCAGCTGCATCGACTTGGTCTCGAGGAAGGCCTCCAGTCCGGCGGCGCCGCACTCGCGGCCGATGCCGGACTGCTTGAACCCGCCGAACGGGGCAGCGGGGTTGAACGCACCGCCGTTGACGTCGACGAGGCCCGTACGGAACCGGCGTGCCACGCGCTCGGCCCGGGCGTCGTCGCCCGACCAGACCGCACCGTGCAGTCCGTAGCGCGTCCCGTTGACGATCCGTACGGCCTGGTCCTCGTCGTCGTAGGGGATGACGCACAGCACCGGCCCGAAGATCTCCTCCTGCCCGATGCTGGTCCGCGGGTCGACGTCGGCGAAGATCGTGGGGCGGACGTAGTAGCCGGTGTGCAGCCCGTCGGGCCGGCCGGCGCCGCCGTGGACCAGCCGGGCGCCGCCCTCCGTCTCGCCGCGGCGTATGTACTCGCCCACGCGGGCGTGCGCGGCGGCGGACACCAGCGGGCCCAGGTCCGTCGCGGGGTCGCGGGGATCACCGGTCACATAGCCGTCCATGATCCGGCCGGCGAGTTCCACCGCTTCGTCCTGGCGCTCCCGGGGCACCAGCAGCCGGCTCCACTGCAGGCACGTCTGGCCGGTGTTGAAGAGCACCTGGTCGACCGTGGCGCCGACGGCGGTCCCCAGATCGGCGTCGTCCAGGACGAGGCTCGCGTTCTTGCCGCCGAGCTCCAGGTGGATCCGCTTGACACCGTCGGCGCCCAGGGCCGACACCCGGCGCCCGGCACGGGTGGAACCGGTCAGCGACACGACGTCGACGAGCGGATGGGCGACGAGCGCGGTACCGAGGGTGTCGCCGGTGCCCACCGTCATGTTCACCACACCGGGCGGCAGATCGGCCTCGGCGAACACCTCGGCGAGGAGCCGGGCGTGCAGCGGAGTGAGTTCGCTGGGCTTGTGGACGACGGTGCAGCCGGCCGCGAGGGCGGGCAGCAGCTTCTGCACCGTGAGCAGCAGCGGCACGTTCCACGGGGTGATGCAGGCGGCGACACCGGCGGCCTCGCGCACCACCAGCGAGTGGCCCACCCGCTCCTCGAAGCCGTAGGCGGCGGCGGTCTCGACGCAGTGCGCGGCCATTCCCACGGCCAGCCCGACCTGGGTCTGCAGCGCCATGCGGGTGGGAGCGCCCACCTCGGCGGTGATGACGCGGGCGAAGTCCTCGGCGCGGCGCTCCAGTCCCTCCACCACGCGGCGCAGCAGTGCGGCCCGTTCGCGCACGGGCGTGGCGGCCCAGCCGGGGAAGGCGCCGGCGGCGGCACGCACGGCGAGGTCGGCGTCGCGAGGGCTACCGGAGGGCACGGTGGCGAGCGGCTGCTCGGTGCCTGGGTCGGTGACGACGAGACGGCCGTCGGCGTCGGAGGCCGTCCAGCGACCGCCGATCCACTGGTCGTCGTAGCGGGGTGGCAGGGCGGATGCGGACGGTTCGGCCGTCGGTGCGGCGGAGTCCTGCGGCACGGTCAGCACGGTCACGGTGGATTCCTCACTGGGTCGCTCGGTCACTGGGTTCGTGCGGGCGGGACGAGTCCCGGAGCAGCTGTGGGCGGCCGCGGCCCGGCCCGGAGGCCGGCCGTGGGGGCGGCGAGGCCCAGGGCGGATGTCCGGGCGTCGGGCCGGGTTCGCCGTACGGCACGCGGGCGGAGTCCGGAGAGTGCCGCGGCGGTCACCGGTGCGGTGCGCGGCGGGGTGACGGCGGCCCGGGCGGGCAGCATCGCGTGGAGCAGCCGGTCGGTCTCCCGGGACGGTGCCACCGCGAGGTCGTCCCGCAGCCGGCGCGCGCACAGTTCGTACCAGCGGCGCACGCAGGCGTGTTCGCCGCGCTCCCCGTGCGCCGTCATCAGCGCCCGGTAGGTCTCCTCGTGGTGCCGGTCGATGCCGAGGGTGCGGCGGCAGACCTCGATGAGGTCCGGGAAGTCCTCGCGCTCGGCGGCGTCCGCGCGCAGCACGTCCAGGGCTCGCAGGGCCAGCGACCGCAGGTACTCGCGGTGTTCGGCGACCCAGTCGGCGCGCTCGCCGCGGAGGAACTCCCCCGCGTAGAGCGCGACGGCGGACCGCAGCGGCTCGCGGGCGAGGGCCCGGTCGCCGGACGCGGCGGCTCGGAGCCCGGCGTGGGCGAGCTCCTGGAAGCGGTCCACGTCCGACCAGAGGTCGGCGATGTCGAGGGCGTAGCCGAAGTCGCGGTAGTGCAGCCGGATTCCGGACTCGCCGGAGCCGTCGGGGTGGGCGTCGAGGACCCGCCGCAGTGCGTGCGCGGCGACCTTCAGCGAACTGTCGCCGGCAGCCCCGTCGGAACCGGGCCACAGTGCCTCGTACAGCCGGTCGCGGGTGAGGGTCTGACCTCGGTGGATCACGAGGTACTGGAAGAGTCCCCGGGACTTTCCGGCCCGCCAGCGCCGCACCGGGACGCCGTTCACGGTCAACTCGAAGTCACCCAGGAAGCGGATGCGTACCGCATGCCGTGCAATTCCGGTCACCGCGGTGGTCATCGCTTCCTCCTGAGGTCCGCCGCATGCCGTTCTGCCTGCGGCGATTCTGTTCCCGGGGTCTACATCCGGCCTATACCGGCCGGATAGCGCCTCTGTAGTTCCGTCATAGAGCGGCCGCGCACGCTGAGGCTCCGACGGCCCCGGCCGGCGCCGGAGGTTCAGGTCCTGCCCGGCCGGTCGTGCCGCGTCCGGCCCGCCTCTCCGCCGGCTCCCGGCGCCCGACCGCGATTCCCGACTCAGAAATGAGGGCTGCTCCATGACCAGCACCGACACCCGACTGAAGAAGGTCGTCATCCTGGGCGGCGGCACGGCCGGCTGGATGACGGCCGCATATCTGGGCAAGGCTCTCCAGGGAACGGTCGACATCACGGTGCTGGAGGCGCCGACGATTCCGCGGATCGGGGTCGGCGAGGCGACCGTGCCCAACCTGCAGCGCGCGTTCTTCGACTACCTCGGCATCCCCGAGGACGAGTGGATGCGGGAGTGCAACGCCAGCTTCAAGATGGCCGTGCGATTCGTGAACTGGCGGACCGAGGGCCGGGGCGAGTCGACGGCCAGGACGCTGCCGGACGGCCGGCCCGACCACTTCTACCACCCCTTCGGGCTGCTGCCCGACTACGACCAGACGCCGCTGTCGCACTACTGGTTCAAGCGCAAGTACGAGGGCAGCACCACGGAGCCGTTCGACTACGCGTGCTTCCGCGAGCCTCCGATCATGGACGCGATGAAGGCGCCGCGCTGGCTCGACGGGCGCTCGGCCACCCGCTACGCCTGGCACTTCGACGCCCAGCTCGTGGCCGACTTCCTGCGCCGCTTCGCCGTCGAGAAGCAGAGCGTCCGGCACGTCGAGGACGAGATGACCGAGGTGGTCCAGGACGAGCGGGGCTTCGTCACCTCGCTGCGGACGAAGAGCGGCAAGGACCTGGGCGCCGACCTCTTCGTGGACTGCTCCGGTTTCCGCGGGCTGCTCATCAACCGGGCGATGGCCGAGCCGTTCATCGACATGAGCGACCACCTGCTGTGCGACAGCGCGGTCGCCACCGCCGTGCCGCACGACGACGAGGCCGGCGGCGTGGAGCCCTACACCTCCGCGATCGCGATGTCGTCGGGCTGGGCCTGGAAGATCCCGATGCTGGGCCGCTTCGGCACCGGATACGTGTACTCCGGCAAGTTCGCCGACCAGGACGAGGCGACGGCCGAGTTCGCCGCGATGTGGGGCCTGGACCCGGACAAGACGGCCTTCAACCACATCAGGTTCCGGGTGGGGCGCAACCGCCGGGCCTGGGTGAAGAACGTCGTCAGCATCGGGCTGTCGTCGTGCTTCCTGGAGCCCCTGGAGTCGACGGGCATCTACTTCATCACCGCCGCCATCTACCAGCTTGCCAAGCACTTCCCCGACACGACCTTCAACGAGGGTCTGGTCGACGCCTTCAACCGCGAGATCGAGGTGATGTTCGACGACACCCGTGACTTCATCCAGGCGCACTTCTTCTACGCCCCGCGCAACGACACGCCGTTCTGGCAGGCCAACAAGAAGCTGACGCTCCCCGACAACATCCAGCAGAAGATAGCGGCGTACCGCGCCGGACTGCCCATCAACTCCCCCATCACCGACGAGTCGACGTACTACGGCAACTTCGAGGCCGAGTTCCGCAACTTCTGGACGAACGGCAGCTACTACTGCATCTTCGCCGGCCTGGGCCTGGAGCCGGACGCGCCGCTCCCCGCCCTGGCCTACAAGCCCGAGTCCGTGGCCGGGGCGGAGCCGCTGTTCGAGACGGTCAAGCGCCAGCAGCAGAACCTGCTGGAGACGCTGCCGAGCGCCTACGAGTACCTGAAGCGACTCCACTCATAGGCCGATCGGGGGCGGGGGCTCCACCCGGTCCCCGCCCTCGACACCTCCCAGGCTCCGCAAGCACTCCGGCTCGGATCCGGGCCGGTCCAGGACCCGGTCCACCGCCGTTCCCACGGCCCGGCGCCCGGCGCAGTCCGCCGGACGCCGGGCCGTACTGCTTCGTCATCCACAGGGAGTCAGACATGCCCACCTTCCCATCTCGTCCTGACGTACCGGACGGAGAACCAGCCGAGGGGACACCGGCGGCAGAGGATCCCGTCGTCCTCCACGAGGCGGACCTCCGGCCCTTCATGGCCGCCTTCCCCTCTGGCGTCTCCGTCGTCACCACCCTCGATGCCGACGGCCTGCCCCGCGGCCTGACCTGCAGCTCGCTGGCGAGCGTCGCGCTCGCCCCGCCCACCTTGGTGGTGTGCATCCGGACGGCGAGCCCGACCCTGGAAGCGCTCCTCGCACAGGGGCAGTTCGCGCTCAACCTGCTGCACGAGCGGGCCCGGGGCACGTCGGACCTGTTCGCTTCCGGCGACCCGGCCCGCTTCGAGCGCACCGAGTGGCGGCTGCCGCTGGGGGCGAGCGGTCCGCACCTGACCGCGTCCGCCCACGCCGTCGCCGACTGCACGGTCGTGAAGACCGCGGCCTTCGGCGACCACACGGCGGTCTTCGCCGAGGCCCGCCGGGTCACCGTGCGCCCGTCGGCGCAGCCGTTGCTGTACGGGCTGCGCCGCTACGCCGAGTGGTCCGCAGCCGCGGCGGCGCCCCCGCCGGCCGCTTCCCCCCGCCCTCCGCACGTCGTACCGCCCGAAGGAGCCGCCCGTGTCCGCGGCTGAGACCATGCCCGCGGTACTCGTCGCCGTACCGGCTGCGATCCTCGCGTGCCAGGCCGGCGCCGTGCTCCTGCGGAGGGTCGGCCAACCCCCCGTGATCGGCGAGATCGCCATGGGCATCGTCCTCGGCCCGTCGCTGCTCGGCTGGCTGTGGCCCGAGGCGCAGGCCTGGCTTTTCCCTGAGTCCGTTCTGCCGTACACCTCGGTGCTCGGCCAGCTCGGCCTGCTGGGCTTCATGTTCCTCGTCGGGCTGGAGCTTGACCTCGGCACGCTGCGCGGCAGTTCGCGGACGGCGGTCGCGGTCAGCCAGGCGGGCATCCTGGTGCCGCTGGGCCTGGGCGCGCTGCTGGCCTTCCCGCTGTACGGCCGACTGGCGCCGGACGGGGTCCAGTTCCTGCCCTTCGCCCTGTTCGTGGCGGTGGCCATGAGCGTCACGGCGTTCCCGGTGCTGGCCCGGATCCTGGTCGACCGGGGGCTGTACGGAACTCCGCTCGGCGCACTCGCGTTGGCGTGCGCGGCGGTCGACGACGTCGCCGCGTGGTGCCTGCTGGCGCTCGTGGTGGCGCTCGCCGCGGCCGGATCGCCGTTCGACGCCGTGTCGGCGGCCGGGCTCACGGTCGCCTTCGGTGCCGCGATGCTGCTGGTGGTCCGGCCCCTGCTCGCCCGGTGGGCGGCACGGGGCCGTGCGGACCGGGCCAACGACGGGGTGGTCCTGGTCCTGCTGTTCAGCGGTCTGTGCCTGTGCGCGCTGGCCACGGACCTGATCGGGGTGCACACGCTGTTCGGCGCGTTTCTCTTCGGCGTGGCCACGCCGCGCGGCCACCGGCGGGTCGAGGCGTCGGCAGCCCGGCTGCGCGCCGTGGTGGTGCCCGTCCTGCTGCCGCTGTTCTTCGTGCACACCGGGCTGAGCACGGAGATCGGGGCCCTGGCGGTGGACCCCGCGCAGTGGCTCTGGACCGGCGCGCTGCTCGCGGTGGCGGTGCTCGGCAAGTGGGGAGGATCGGCGGCCGCCGCGCGCCTGTGCGGGCGGTCCTGGCGGGAGGCCACGGCGATCGGGGCTCTGATGAACTGCCGGGGCCTGACGGAGCTGGTGGTACTGACCATCGGCCTCGAACTCGGCGTCATCGGGCCGGACCTCTTCACCATGCTGGTCCTGGTGGCCCTGATCACCACGGCGGTCACCGCCCCGGTCGTCAGTCGCCTTCAGCGCGGGAAACAGCAGGCGCCGGCGGAGCCGGCGGCGACACCACCGGCCGGGGCGGCCGCGCCGTCGGGCTGAGCGGCGCGCTCCCGCCCGCGGCCGCCCCGGCCGCGCACAGCTCCTGCCGGTGGGCGACCGCTCACCGGCAGGAGCTCTGCGCGGGGGCCGTCTCCGTCCGGACACGGCCCCCGCGGGCCGGGTTCAGCTCTCGAGGTCGCGCAGGTACTTCGCGAACTTCTCCAGGCCGTCGACGTTCCGCGGCCCGCTGATGCCCTCGTTGTAGTCGAGGACGAAGAAGTTGTTCTTCCTCACCGCGGGAAGCGCCCTCGTATGGGGGGACTTCCTCAGAAAGTCGATCTTCTTCTCGGCGGGCAGGTCGCCGTAGTCCAGGATCATGATCACTTCAGGCTCGGACGTGGCCACTGCCTCCCAGTTCACCTGGGTCCACCGTTGGTCGAGGCCGTCGAACACGTTCCTGCCGCCCGCTGCCGCGATGATGTCGTTGGGCGGCACCTGGCTGCCCGCGGTGAAGGGCTGGTCCGTACCGGAGTCGTAGAGGAAGACCGGCGCCGGATCGCCCTTCGGCGCCCGTGCCCTGACCGCCTCGACACGCTTCCGCAGACCGTCCACCACCTTCTCCGCCCGATCCTCGACCCTGAAGATCGCGCCGAGCCGGCGGAGGTCGGTGTACAGGGCTTCGAACGGGGTGACCCGCTCCGGGTGCCCGGGGTAGTTGAAGCAGCTCTCCGTGTGCATGAAGCTCTGGATACCGAGCTTGTCCAGGATCTCCGGAGTGATGCCCCGCTCGTCCTTGAAGCCGGAGTTCCAGCCGGCCACGACGAGGTCGGCCCTGGCCTCCACGACGAGTTCCTTGTTGAGGAGGTCGTCGCCGAGCATCTTCACCTCGGCGTACTCGGACGCCCAAGGGGAATCGCTCACAGGCGGGTTCGCCGGTGGCATCACATAGCCGTGCACATGATCGGTGAGGCCGAGGCTGAACAGCTTGTCGGCACTGCCGCCCTCGTACGCCACGGCGCGCTTCGGGGTCGTGTAGGCGACCGGTTCGCCGCAGCGCTTGACGGTGACCGTGCCGGACGCCCCGGCGTCGGATGCGGCCTCGGCGCCGCAGCCACCGAGCAGCAGGGCGGCGGCGAGCGCGGACGCGAGGGCGGTACGGTGGCGCCCCGCCGAGCCGCGGGTACGGGTGGTGCGTCGCATGTCGTGGACATCCCTTTCAGAGAGTGGGGTTGAGCGAATAGAGCAGTTGGGGATCGCCCGTCAGCGGGTGGGACACGACACTGGCCCTGACACCGAAGACCTCCTCGACCAGTTCGGTGGTGAGGACTTCCGCCGGCGCACCGGCCGTCACCAGGCGCCCCCGGGACAGCACGCCGATGCGGTCGCAGGCGGCGGCGGCGAGGTTGAGGTCGTGCAGCACTACCAGGACGGTGAGTCCGGAGCCGCGCAGCAGGCCGAGCAGTTCGACCTGGTGGCGGAGGTCGAGGTGGTTGGTCGGCTCGTCCAGCACCAGGATCTCGGGCTCCTGGACGAGCGCCCGGGCCAGCAGGACGCGCTGGCGCTCCCCGCCCGACAGGGTCAGCACACCGCGCCGGGCGAGGTGGCGGATGTGCAGCCGCTCCATCACCCGCTCGCACAGGGCCAGTTCCCGACTGCCGAGTGCCCGGACGCCCTGGAGGTGCGGAGTGCGCCCGAGCGCGATGACCTCTTCGGCCGTGAAGTCGAGGTCGAAGGCGCCGTCCTGGGTCACGGCGGCGACGAGCTGCGCACCGCGGCGCATCGTCATGCGGGAGAGGTCGTCCGCACCCACCCGCACGGTGCCGGACGTCGGCCGGAGTGCCCGGTACACACACCTCAGGGCGGTGGACTTCCCGCTCCCGTTGGGGCCGACCAGCCCCACGATCCGGCCGCTGTCCACTTCCAGGGACAGCTCGCGCACCAGGCTCCTGCCGTCGGTCACCACCGTGAGCCCGTCAAGCGTCAGATCCATCTCAACGGCCCCCGAACATGTAGGCCCTGCGGCGCATCAGGGTGATGAACACCGGTACGCCGACAAGTGCGGTGACGGCACCGAGCGGCAGCTCGCGCGGCGCGACCAGCGTCCGGGACGCCAGGTCGACCCACACCATGAACACCGCCCCGGCCAGGGGCGCCACGGCAAGCACCCGGGCGTGCGAGGCCCCGACGGCCATGCGCACCACATGCGGCATTACCAGGCCGACGAAGGCGATGGCACCGCTGACGGCGACCATCACGCCCGTCATGAGCGAGACGAGCACCAGCAGGCCCCTGCGGTGCCGGTCGGGACCGATGCCCAGGCTCGCGGCGGTCTCGTCCCCGAGAGCCAGGACGTCCAGCGTCCGTCCGTACCGGTACAGCACGGCCGACCCGAGCAGTACGGCGACCGCCACGACCGGGAGCGCGCCCCAGGCAGCCGCCCCGAAGCTGCCCATCGTCCAGTACAGGACCATGCTGGTCGCCTCGTTGTCCGGGGCGAGGTACACGATCACGCTCATGACCGCCTGGAACCCGAGCGACATGGCGACGCCCGTCAGCACCAGGCGCAGCGGCGAGAGCGTGCCCCGGCCCGCCGAGGCCGCGTACACCAGGAGCGACGCCGTCAGCGCACCGAGGAAGGCCCCGGCGGAGACCGCGTGGATACCGAGCGCCGCGAGGCCCCCGGTGACCGTGACGCCGACGGCGCCGACGGACGCCCCCGAAGAGACGCCGAGGACGAACGGATCGGCGAGGGCGTTGCGCACCATGGCCTGGACGGCGACACCGACGGCGCTCAACCCGGCCCCCACCAGTGCCGCGAGCAGCACCCTCGGTGTACGGATCTGCCAGACGATCTGATACGTGGTCACCTCGTCGGCCGCGATGCTCCCGCCGCTGAGGGCCGCCCACAGGTACCGGGCGGTCTCCCCGGGCGTGATCACGGCCGGCCCCAGACCGATCGCGACGACGACGGAGGAGAGGAGAACCGCGGCCAGTACGGCACAGGTCGTCAGCAGGCCCTTGCGGGTGGCGAGCCGGCGCTTCGCGCCGGCGGTAGGGGTGCCGGCCGGCCCGGCGACACCGGTGGTGACCGTGGGTGGAGGAATCGTGGGCGGGGACATGGAACGGGCCTTTCGCTTCGGTCGTGGTAACCCTGGGCGCGTGGGTTCGGTGTGCCCTCGCGTGCCGTCCGGTCACGGCGGCGGCGGGACGGCTCGTTCTCCCGTCGGCTGCTCGGCGCCGTTCGCCTCTCGCCCCCGCTCCCCCTCGCCCTGACGGGGCACCAGGAAGGCGGCGCCGAGCGCCATGAGCACGAGGGCCCCGAAGACGGCGGCGATGCCCGGGTAGCCGGCCAGCCCGAGGCCGGCAGCGCCCAGAGCCGCGCCGACGAAGACCCCGAGACTCTGACCGGCGGCGTTGACACCCAGAGCCGAGCCGCGCAGTGGGCCGCAGCGCCGCACCAGGAGGCTGACGGCGCACGCGGCCACGGCCGCGTGCGCTGCGGCGTGGAGCGACGTCAGTGTGAGGGCGAGCGGCAGCCAGTCGGTGGAGTAGAAGCCGACGACCGAGGCCAGGGTCACGACCAGGCCGGCGACCAGCAGGCGCTCGGTGCTGATACGGGGCTCGACGGCGTTGGTGGCCCGGCCGGTGAGCAGGTTGCTCACGAAGTACGACGCACCGCTCAGTGTCCAGACGAACGCGAAGAGACCGGGATCGAGCTGGAAGCGGTCGTCGTAGTAGGCGGCCAGGTAGGCGAGGTAGCCCATGAACACCGCGGTGCGGAGGAGGGAGACCAGGAGCAGTGGCACGGCGCCCCGCACGGCTGCGAGAGCCTTGAACGACGCGACGTAGCCGAGGCGTTGCTCCCTGCCGGTGCCCGCGGCCCTCGTCCGCCTGCCCCGCGCGAGGAACACCGCGGCGAGGAGGAGCGAGGCGACGGTCACCGCGACGAGATCCCCCTCCCACCCCCACAGGAGTGCGGGCAGAGCCACGATCGGTGCCGCGAGCATCGCCGTCATCGACTGCGTGGCCGTGACCAGGGTCGCCGCCCGGCCGGCCGCCTTGCCCCTGCCGTAGCGGTCGGCGGCCGCCGCGGTCAGAGCCGGGTTCAGCACGGACGTGCTCGCGCCGACCAGCAGGCAGAACACCGCGAGCAGTACGAAGTCCCCGCTCGCACCGAGCGCCGCCGAGACACCCAGTGCGGCGAGTCCGCCCGCGGCGGCCCACTCCTTGCGCACCCGGTCGATGAACGGTGCGAGCGCGGTGCCCACCAACAGCGCGGCGAGACCTCCGAGTCCGCGCAGACCGCCCATGGCGGCGACGCTGCTCCCCGCGTCGTCGGCGATCGGCACCAGGTAGGTGCTGAAGACGGTGAACGGCAGCAGGCCGACCGCCGAGGCGAGCAGGACCGGCCACAGGGCACGGGCCATCCTCAGGTCGCCCGGTACCGGCTCCCCCGGCCGACCGTCCGCCGTCTCCCGGACGAGCGTCCCGAGGTCCGACGCCTCCGCGTGGACCGCTCCCTGCTCCCTCGGGGAGTTCCCGGCGCCGGCGCTCACGAGACAGCCCCGGACGCGGCCACCGGCGCCCCGGCACGGTAGCGGTACATGACCGTGGGATCGGCGCTGAACTGCGAGAAGGGGAACGGTTCCGCGTTCAGCGCGGTGACTCCGGTGGACAGGAACGCACGGGCGACCGCGCTGCCGGTCTGCGCGTAGACGACCAGGGGAACGCCCTGTTCCCGGCAGTGCTCGAGGACGAGGTCGAACGTGCCGTTGCTCAGGGTCATGCCGGTGGCCACCACGGCGTCGGCTTCCTTGAGCACCTCGGTCATGTCGTCGGCGATCTGCTCGCCCCACTGTGTGGTGCGCAGGTTCAGGTCGCAGGGAAGGCAGACGCCGCCGCGGTCGCGTATCGCCGCCACCAGTGGGTTGACCACCCCGATGAGCGCGACCTTCGTCCCGGGCTCGATGTCGAGGAGGCCGGCGATGGACGCGTCACGGGCACGCGCACGGGTCTCCGGCGTTCCGGCCGGCAGCGCGACCGGTTCGGCGTCGACCGCCTCCCGGTGCGGCTGCACCTGCGAGAGGTACGCGTCGAGGGCGGCTATGCGCACCGGCGTCGACTCGTCGCGCAGCAGCGTGTCGAGGGTGTGGCCGGAGGCGTTCTCAAGGAAGCCGGGGGCCAGTTCGCCGGCCTCGAAGGAGCAGGCGCCGAAGGACCGCCCGACCCGCAGCACGAGGTAGTGGTTGTGGTACGTGACGTCGCTGCCGGCGAGCCGGGTGGTGTGGTACAGCCAGAAGGCACTGGTGACGGCCAGTTGCTCCGGGTCGGGTCCGTAGGCGCCCGACATCACGGCGTCGGTCAGTTCAGCGACCGTCTGCGGCTTGGGATATGGCATTTCGGGTTCTCTCAGGTGAGCGGTGGCTGCTGCCGCCGAGGGTCGGTCAACCGTCCGCGTGGGTGGTGGAGTTGTGCGCATCCCCCGGTCCCGGCGCGCGGAGACCCGCCCAGGAGGCGGTCGACCAGGGGAGTCTCAGCTCGTCGAGGGACGTGATCTCGTGGGGCTCGAGCGCGTGGACGGGCTCGGCCTCCGCGTGTCTGGCGTAGGCGGTCTCGACATAGCGGTGGCCCGTGTCCGCCGCGATGAAGACGTACGTGCGGGAAGCGTCCCGTCGGCGTTCCCAGCCGGTGGCCAGGTAGGCGGCGCCGGTCGACAGACCGGCGAAGATGCCGCTGCGGCGCAGGAGTTCGACCGAGCCGGAGAGCGCGCATTCGAAGTCGACCCAGTGGATCCTGTCGTAGAGCTCGTGCCGGACGTTCCGGAACTCGATGGCACTGCCTATCCCGGCGATGATCATGTCCGGGTCCGGCACGTGCTCCGAACCGAAGGTGACGCTGCCGAAGGGCTGCACCCCGACGAGCGACACCTCGCGGCCCGTCTCGCGCAGATAGGTGGCGAGGGCACCTGTCGAGGCGCCCGAGCCCACTCCGCCCACCAGCGCCAAGGGCCCGTCGGGCACCTCACGGGCGATCGTGTCGGCCACGTCCCGGTAGCCGTGGTAGTGGATCCCGTCGTGGTACTGCCGCATCCAGTGGTACGAGGGGTTCTCCTCCAGGATCTCGGCGATGCGCCTCACCCGGAGCTCCTGGTCCAGACGCAGGTTCCTCGACGGCCGGACCTGCTCCAACGTGACGCCGAGGATCTCCAGTTGGACGCGGAGGGTGCGGTCCACCGTGGTGGACCCCACGATGTGGCACTTCATCCCGTAGCGGTGGCAGGCGAGTGCCAGTGCCTGCGCGTAGATGCCGCTGGAGCTGTCGACGAGCGTGTCACCGGGCTTGACGGCACCGGACTCGAGGAGATGGCGGACCGCGCCCAGGGCCGAGTAGATCTTCATCGTCTCGAACCGCAGGCAGACCACGTCCGGCTGCAGGGATATGAGATCGGGCCTCTTGACCGCTTCCGCCACGTGCGCGTAAATGCCGTCCCCCCGCCGGGCACCCGAGTCCCCTGCCGGTCCGGCCCGGCAGGTCCGCTCGGTACCCGCAGTCCGGCCGCGTCGCCCCGGCGCCGTGCCGCCCCTCTCGTCCTGGATGCCTGAACCGGCCGCCGTGCGGCCCCGATTCCGCTCACCCATGCGCCCTCCTCGTGCTGATGCCGACGGGATCGAGCCGAGAGCATCACATTAAATGAAAATGATTGTCAACTTCGATAACGCGAGGACGGCGGCTTGACCTCGAACTCTCGATCCATATAAGAATGATTATCAGTTTCATCTGACGCTCCAACGGGAGGAGATCCGTGACACAGCCCCAGGAGACCGCGCCTCGGCGCTGTCTGCTGCCGGGGACCCCGGCGGGAACCGGAGTGGGCACCGCCTTCGGGACCTTCGGCGAGCTGCTCCAAGGCGTACTGCCGGAGGAGAACGGGGACTTCCTGGTCACCCTTCCCGTCGCCCGGTGGACGAGGGCGGCCTTCCGACCGGACCCGGACATGGGCGAGGTGGTGGTCCTGCCGCACCGGAAGCAGAAGGCCCGGCGTCTGGCCCGCATGATCGTCGAGGAGGCGCCGCGGCCGACCGGCGGAGTGCTGACCGTCAACAGCGTCATCCCGGAGGGCAAGGGGCTGGCCAGTTCCTCGGCCGATCTGGTCGCGACCGCGCGCGCGGTGGGGCAGGCGCTCGGCCTCGCGATGCCCGCCTCCCGGATCGAGCGCCTGCTGGCACGCATCGAGCCCACCGACGGTGTGCTCTACCCGGGCATCGTCGCCTTCCACCATCGCACGGTCCGCCTGCGCGCGGTCCTGGGACCACTGCCCGCCATGACCGTGGTGGGGATCGACGAGGGCGGGGCGGTCGACACGGTCGACTTCAACCGCATCCCCAAGCCGTTCACCGCGACCGAGCGGCACGAGTACGCGCGACTGCTGGACCGGCTGGCAGGCGCCGTACGCTCCCGCGACCTCGCGGAGGTGGGCAGGGTCGCGACGCGCAGCGCGTTGATGAACCAGACGCTCAAGCACAAGTGGTCCCTGGAGCGTATGTGTGAGATCTGCCGGGAGGTCGGCGGACTGGGCGTCGCCGTGGGCCACAGCGGGACGACACTGGGAGTGCTGCTCGACGCCGCGGACCCCGCATGCCCGCACCGCGCCAACGCCGCGGCGCATGCCTGCACGGAACTGGCGGGCGGCGTGGCCGTCTACCGGACGCTCAGCTTCCCGAACGTCCCGCTCACGGACCCGAGTCTGCCGGTACCGGCGTGACCGTGACCGAGGGCCGACTCGGCATCGGCGCCGGTTCATAGGTGTCGGTGTCGGTGTCGGGACATCGACGGCGGCTCGGCGGCGTAGGCGTCGGGCGGTCGGCCGACGCTGTCGCGCGATTCCGCCGGCCCGGCGGGCAACTCACTCGGCGAGGCTCCGGCCGAGCTGCCGGCACGGGGGACAGGACCACCCGCTCCTTCGAGAGGCCTCCCCCGGCCTCCTGTCCGAGCCGCTGGACGACCCGGCCGCGGTCACCCCGACGCTGGAAGCGTATGGGCGGGCTCGTCACGAGGCCGCGGACGTGCTGTGGGCGGGCCTAGAGGACGCCGAGGAGGTGCTCCGTGACCTCCTTGTACTGAGTCCTCCTCCGCGCCCGGCACGCGCACGTCGTGGTCACGTCCGTTGTGGCAGCACCGCGACTTCCGGCGTTACCTGACCGGCCAGACCGCCTGGCTCAACTGGCTCACCGAACGGGGGTGCGTCGACCCTCTCGGGGAGGTAACCCAGCAGCACTGCGCCGCCCACTGACGAATCTCCTCGCCAAGCGGACCAAGTCCCTGCATCTGGGGCCGGCGAACCACTGCTGGTTCCTCGATCCGTCCAAGGCGCTGTGCCTCAAGCTCGCAGGGGCCCACGCCCGTGGGGCGACAGAGCCTTTGATCGGCATGTGCGATTCCGCGCGGTGCCCCCAGGCCACCCACCGTGCCGGGCACCGCCCGGTATGGGCGGCCAGCGCCGAGCGTAAGAAGGTCTTCATCGCCACCATCGGACGCGCACAGCGGACGGAGAAGATGCGGCTGAGTGGGGAACTCGCCCGCGATGAACGGGTGCTGGCCGAGATCGACGCCCGCTGCGGAACGGGGGCCTGACATGGTCCGCATCAGCGACGAGACCCGGCGGAACAACGAGAGGGCCATTCGGCAGGTCATGGAACAACTCCTGGCCGGTGGCGTTCCCCCGGGCGGCAAGTGCGACATCAAGACCCTCGCGACCCAGGCCGGGGTCACCCGCACCGGCTTCTATCCCAAGAAGAACCGCGACGGCTCACCGCGGCCCGGTCCGTACCAGCACCTGGCCGAGGAGTTCGAGCGCCGCCTGGCCCGCACTGCGCGAGGCCGGCGCCACGAGCGACCCACGAGCCGCCCAGGTCGAACGCCTCAAGAGTCAGGTGCCGGGTTGAGGGACCGGCTCGCCGAGCGGCATGAGCAACTCGCCGAGCTCGGTGAGTTCAAGCAGCGAGCGCTGTCCCAAATCGCCGCGCAGCAGATGGAGATTCAACGGCTTCGGGAGGCCCTGACCGCACCGTCGAATCTCCGGGCACTTCCCCGGGCTCAACGAGGATCCGCCCCCTTCGGGTCATGTAGCTGAACTCCGGGCCGTATGCACGGATCCCGGTCATCGCGATGGGCCATATGCCCCGGTGTGCCGGGACTGCGGTCAGCGCAGCACACCGCTCTCAGTCAGGACTCGGTGCAGGTCCGCAGTGGCCGGTGCCCCCTCGGTCGTGCCGTCGGCATGGCGGTAGAGCCGGCAGGACAGGCCCGCTTGGAGGCCCTCCGCTGCGAACGGGTCGGCTCCGTCCAGCAGGAGGGTGGGCGAGCCCGACATCCCCAGCCTGCAAGCCTCGTCCGCGTCATGGACCTCGATCCATTCCACCGGCACGGCCCGGTCTTGGAGAGCTTCGGTGAGGCGCTCGCGGATGAGCGGGGCGTTCGGGCAGTCGGGCATGGTCAGCACCGTGACGCGCGCCGTCTCAGTCTCGGAGTGGTTCATGGCGGACCCCTTCCTGGCGTGGTTCTTCCTGCTCTGCGTGTGGACGGTAGACCTTCCAGTGCGCTGGAAGGTCAAGGGCTAGCCTGGAGCCATGCGCATCGGTGACCTCGCCGCCGTCAGCGGGGTGACGGCGAAGACCCTCCGGTTCTACGAGCAGGCCGGGCTGCTGCCCGCCCCGCCCCGTACCGCGGGCGGCTATCGCGACTATCCGCAGCAGACGGTGCAGCGGCTGTCGTTCATCCGTGACGCTCAGGGCGCGGGGCTGAGCCTGGCCGAGATCCGCTCCGTGCTCGCTCTGCGCGATGCCGGCGCCTCTCCCTGCACCCACGTCACGGCACTCGTCGAGGCGCATCTTCAGGACATCGACCGGCATCTGGCCGAGCTGCGTGCCACCAGGGGGGTGCTGCGGGGGCTTGCGGAGCGGGCCGCCGCGACCGATCCCGCCGACTGCACCGACGCTGAGGTGTGCCGCATCCTCACCGGGGCGGGCAGCGCGGATGGTGAGCGTCCTCACTGAACTGGCCGGCCGGGCCCGCCTAGCGTGAAGGCTCCCAGGACATACCGTCCTGGTTCACGGTGAGGAGCAAGCCCATGCTGCGTGCGGTGTGGAACGGAACGGTGATCGCGGAGACCCCGCGCACGGTGATCGTCGAGGGCAACCACTATTTTCCGCCCGAGTCTCTGCACCGGCAGTACCTCACGCCGAGCAGGACCAGGTCGCTGTGCTTCTGGAAGGGAGTAGCCCGCTACTACAGTCTCGAGGTCGACGGGCTGACGAATCCGGATGCCGCCTGGTACTACCCCAAGCCCAGCCCCCTGGCCCGGAAGATCAAGGACCATGTGGCGTTCTGGCAGGGCGTACGGGTGGAGGGCACGCCGGAGGCGTCGGCAGACGGCGGGCAGTGACCGATGCGGGTCAGCGGCGGGTCAGGTGCCGGAGGGCGACGACGGCCTGAAGGGCGGCGGCCGGGCGCAGCAGGACGGGTCGGGGCCGCTCGGGCATGGCGCCTCGGCGCAGGGCGAGGCCGGTGACGGTGACGACGGGCAGTGCCCAGGCGGCGATGGCCGCCGCCCGTACGGCGGGGTTGGGATCGTGACGCAGGGTGAGCCACATCCAGAACGCGGCGTCGGCGAAGGTATCGGCGTAGTCACCGAAGGGAGAGGTCGTGCCCTGGTGGCGGGCAAGGCGCCCGTCGGCGAGATCGAGGCCGACCGCCAGCACCCCGGAGGCGCGGCCGGTTCCGCCGGGCAGGGCGGGGAGGTTGCCGCGCAGCAGCGTCAGGATGTCTGCGGCGGTCAGGCGGGTGCGGTGTTCCAGCAGCCCCAGGTGCGAGGCGGCGAGGACCCAGCTGGCGGCCACCCAGCCCGGTCCGGGCCGCCTGCCGGCCGCCAGCGTGTACAGGACGGCGTGCAGGGCGGTGAGCTCGGCCAGGGCACGGGGGCGGCGGGCGGCCTGGCGCAGCGACCGGTGTGCGGCCTGGCCGACGAAGCGCACGACGGCTTCCGGGGCGAGGCGGTCTTCTCGCAGCTCGGCCAGCAGCGCATTCGTCGCGGCGCGGCTGTCGGCCACAGCGGATNGGGGGCGGCGGGCGGCCTGGCGCAGCGACCGGTGTGCGGCCTGGCCGACGAAGCGCACGACGGCTTCCGGGGCGAGGCGGTCTTCTCGCAGCTCGGCCAGCAGCGCATTCGTCGCGGCGCGGCTGTCGGCCACAGCGGATACGGGCTCCATGCTTCTGGATCCTCCACCACTCGGGGGTGGCGCTCAGGGTAGGGGCCGACGCGCCGGGAGGAAGGTGAGCGCGCTCACTGATCGGCGTACATGCCCGGCCTAGCGTCGTAGGTGAGACGGGGACGGACGCGTGGAGAGGTCGGGCAATGGCGTGGATCGGTGCTCTGGGTGCGGTGACCGTAGCGGGCGTGGGTGTGGCGGGTGGGTATGTGGGGCTGGTGACGGGGGCACTGCCGCTGGATGTGGGGATCGGGCGGCGCACACGGCCGCTGGGGCCGCAGACCGTCGACATCGCGGCGCCGCGTGAGGTGGTGTTCGACGTCATCGCCCAGCCGTATCTGGGGCGGGCCACCCGAGCGATGCGCGAGAAGGTCACGGTGCTGGAGCAGGGCAGCGACATGGTGCTCGCCGCCCATCGCACCCCGGTCGCGGGCGGGCGGCTGACGGCGACGACGGTGGAGACNGGGGCGGGCCACCCGAGCGATGCGCGAGAAGGTCACGGTGCTGGAGCAGGGCAGCGACATGGTGCTCGCCGCCCATCGCACCCCGGTCGCGGGCGGGCGGCTGACGGCGACGACGGTGGAGACGGTGCGGTTCACCCGTCCGGATAACGTCGGCTTCCGCCTGGTGCGCGGGCCCGTCCCGGCGGTCACCGAATCGTTCACCCTCACCGAGCACGGGTCCGGTACGCGGCTGGCCTACGAGGGAGAGCTCGCCACGGACCTGTGGCAGGCCGGCCAGTGGTGGGGCAGCATGGTCGCCCCACGGTGGGAAGCGACCGTCGCCGCCTCCCTGGCCGCGGTCCGACAAGAGGCGGAGCGGCGCTCGGGTCTGCGGTGAGCGGCTCGCCGGTACCGCAGGGCGGGCCGACGGACGCGGTGGAGTGCGGGCGGCGTGTCTGTTCGCACCGAGAGGGAAGGCGGCGATGGGACATGGTGGCGCGTCCGAGCGGGCTGGCCCGGCGGGCCGGGACGCAGCGTGAGTTGAGGCCGGCGCCGGGCGGCGCGCCTGCGCCTGAGGGGCTGGCCGCCTCCCGCGGTGCCCGGGGTCCGGTGCGGGTGCGTGATCGAGTGGGCGACTGGCTGACCAGGGCGCTCACGCGGGCGGTGTTCTGCTGGCTGCCTCCTCCTCACCGTTGACCGGCCGGGCGCGGAGTCGGCCGCCCCGCTGTTGCGAAACTTGTGCCCCTGGGGGTCAGTCGGCACGGCCGAGGTCGGCGAGGGCGTCTTCCACGGCGCGGTGGAAGGTGGGGTAGGCGAACATCATGTGCCGCAGCCGGTCGACCGGGATCTCCGTCTGGATGGCCACAGCCAGGCCGTAGAGGACCTCACCGCCTGCCGGGCCGACGGAGGTTGCCCCGATCAGGACGCCGCGGTCGGCGTCCTCGACAAGTTTGATCAGGCCGTCGTTGCCGGCCTTGTGGATCCAGCCCCGTGCGGACGAGGGCACTCGCGCGGTGCCGGTGCGTGCTCGCAGGCCCCGCTCGTGGGCGGCGTGTTCGGTCAGCCCGACGGAGCCGACCTCGGGGTCGGTGAAGGTGACCCGGGGCATCGCCCGGTAGTCCGCGTCCGGTCCGGGCCGGCCGAGGATGTCGCGTACGGCGATCTCGGCCTGGTACATCGCGACATGCGTGCACGGGCCCTGTCCGGTGACGTCACCGACGCCCCAGACCCCGGTGCGGCCCGCATCTGCCCTGCGGCCCGGCGGCCGCCTCGGCATCACCGACGTCACGGTCGACACCACCCGGCTTCCGCCCGGGCTCACCGGCCTCGGCGCCCGGATCGCCTGCATCGCCGACGGCCGCCCGCTTGAGGAGTACACCGGGATCCTGGCCGGCGCGGGACTGCGCACGCTCCGTACCGAGCGCCACGACCAGGCGATGCTGCGGATGATCGACCAGATCGAGGCCCGGCTGAACCTGCTGCGCATCACCGCCGCGGCCCACCTCACCGATGCCGGCGTGGATCTCACGGCGGCTCCCGCCGTCCTGGAGGCGGCCCGCGCGGCGGTGGGGGGCGAAGTGTTGGGGTACGCCTTGCTGCTTGTTGAAAAGGACCCTCGGGGCGTCTGATCGAACGGCTCCTCGCCCGCCCTGGGCGGGCGGGGCCTTCAGGGCCCGTCTGGGGCAGGCGTGTCATGCAGACGGCGTGCCTGGGCGTCGTAGTCGCGCAGGATGTGTCTTAGCTGTTCCAGCGACTCCCCCGGGATGTCGGAGGGAGCGGACTCGGCCACGAAGCGGGCGGCGGCCACGAGCGCCGCGAACTCGAAGGGGTGAGCGGTCGCGCGCAGGATGCCGGGCCGGGCCCACTCAAGGTGCATGGTCAGCCCTTCGATCCCAGGTAGTCCTTGATCTGCCCGAGTTCCTTCTCGAAGTCGTCGTAGTCCTCACGGATGCCGTTGAGGTAGCCGCTCCAGCCAAGGCTGTTCTTCGCGTAGTGGACGGCTTCCTGGATCTCCTCGTCCGTGGCCCCGAACAGCTTCGCCGCCTCGGTGTGGAAGAGCGTGCAGTAACGGCACTTCGTCTCCGAGTGCAACGCGATCCCGATCAGTTCCTTGTACTTGTTAGGGATCAGCGTCTCGCCGAGCTCGATCTTCTTGAAGATCTCCCACTCGTGATCCAGCAGGTCATCGGGGATGCGGGAGAAGAAGTGAGGCACGAGGCCAAGGGTCTCCTCGATCTCTGCCTCGACCTCGCTCCGCGTGCGGCCCGCCATGGCCACCACTCCTCTCAGCCTCGCGAAACCGACACCCCTCCTTCCACGCTAAATCCGGCCGAGGGCAGCTGCGACTCCTGCCACCACGTCATTTGGGCGGCAGGCTCGCCGCGAAGTCGTGCCCCTGGCCGATCCAGTCGGCCAGGGCCTCGTCCTCGGACAGCGCGGACGCGGCCACGACGACCCAGCCGCGCATCGGGCGTCCGGTGAAGTCGAAGGGCCGAGTCCCGGGCCGTGCCAGGGCGGCCTCGGTGGCGTCCGGGCCGACGCGGACCATCAGCTCGTCCCCGATCACCCCGACCGCCATGTTGCCCTCGTACAGGAACGCCAGCCCGCCGAACATCCGCTTCTCCGTAATGCCCGGATCCGGACCCAGCCGGGCCCGGATGCGCTCCGCCAGTCCTTCGTCGAACGCCATGACCGCCCTCACCCTCCCGCTCGCCGGCTCACCTGCCGCTCCAGATCCTGGAGGTCCTTGACCAGCGACGAGCGCACCTTGCGCCCCATCATCGGTCCGGCCAGCCGGTACAGGCCAGAGGCGTCGCCGCGCACGCGGATCCGGGCGAGCGTGCCGCCGTCTGGGACCGGGCCGAAGGTGTACGTCACGTGCATCGGCAGCGGGCCGGCGACCGAGACCATGTCCAGCAGCCACGGCGGCTCGTAGGCAGCGACCCGCAGTACGTAGTCGATCCGCTTGCCCAGGAAGTACGCGGTCCGCGTCACCTCCGCCCCGACCCCGAAACCGCCCGCAGCGGCCTCGCGGGTCAGCTGCGCCGTCCGGATGCCCTGGGTCCACTCGGCATCGTGGCGCCAGTCCATCGCGTACGCCGCCACCTGCTCACACGGCAGCGGAATCATCCGATCCACGCTCTCGTCGATACCCATCCGATGCCCCGCTTCCCGGTGAGAGTTCCATAGACCCACCCCCCGACGGTCGGCGGCAACCGGACGCCACGACTGTCTACCGGTGCGTAGGTAAGCGCGGTCACAGACCTGCCCCGCCACCCGATCTAGCGTCGGCGGCGAAAGCGAGAGAACAACCGATGGGACGATCACCATGACCACGGCAGCGCACGTCTCCCCCAAGATCGCCTCGATCCCGCTGTACGCCGTCCGGGGCGCCGCGGCTGGCCTCGTCGGCGGCGTCGGCATGGGCTTCTGGATGTCGGTCTCCCGTCCCGTCATGGACACCGCGATGATCACGATGGTGGCCGGGCTGCTGGGCACCACCAACGCCTTCGCCGGCTGGCTGATCCATCTCGCCATCGCGCTGTTCGCCGGCGCCACCTTCGGTATTGTGCTCGGCCCCCTCGCACAGCGCCTCGCACCCGCCGTCGCCCTCGGTCTGGCCTACGGCGCCGTGTGGTGGACCATCGGCGCGCTGTGGATCATGCCCGCCAACATGGGCATGCCGGTCTTCGAGTGGAACGACGTGACCTCCTCCAGCCTCGGCGCCCACCTCGTGTTCGGCCTGCTTGCCGGCGCCACGTTCGCGGGCATCGCCCAGGCGATGGGCAAGCGCACCGGCCCGGCTCGATGAGCAGCGAGGCTCCCGCGTCAAGTCCCGGCTCCACGGTCCCTCCGCAGGGCGCGGCGCCGCACCGCATGGGCCCGGTAGACGGCGCGGTGCCCTACTGTCTGGCCAGCAGCGCCGAGGCGCTGGCCAGCCCGGCGTGGGGCGCCGCACCACCACCGTGGGCCCCTGGACGACGCGAGGAGACACACACCATGACCGACGCCGCAGCAGGCCACGAGGAAGCGGAGCGGACCTGGTGCCTGGCCGAAGTCGACATCTTCTGCGACCTGTCCGAGCAGGAGATGGAAGCCATCGCCGCCGCGGCGCCGATGAAGACCTACCACACCGGCGAGATCCTGTACTCGCCCACCCAGCCTTCGGAGGTGCTGTTCATCCTCAAGCAGGGCCGGGTCCGCGTCTTTAGGGTCTCCGCCGACGGCCGGGCGCTGACCACCGCGATCATCTCCCCGGGCACCATCTTCGGCGAGATGGTCCTGCTCGGGCAGCACATGTACGACAACTATGCCGAAGCCCTCGACGACACCGTCGTGTGCGTGATGAGCCGTACGGACGTCCATCGGCTACTGCTGGCCGACGCGCGGATCGCCGCACGGATCACCGCGATCCTCGGCCGCCGCCTGGCCGACCTCGAACAGCGTCTGTCCGACAGCGTGTTCAAAACCGTCGCCCAGCGCATCGCCACCACGCTGACCACCCTGACCAGCGCCCAGCCCCCGGCAGGCCCCCTGCGGCCGGTCGGACGCCACCCGCAGATCGCCCTCACCCACGAACAGCTCGCCGCCCTCGCCGGCACCTCCCGCGAAACCTGCACCAAGGTCTTGCGCGGCTACGCCGACCACGGCCTGCTCCGCCTGGCCCGCGGGCGCATCACCGTCCTCGACTCCGAACGGCTCAAGGACGCCGCCGGCTGACGTCACCGATCCGTAAGGCTCCGGCCACTGCCCGCTCGAGCCGCCACGAACTCCGCTCGCCACCGGTCCCGACCCCTTCAGGAGTTCTCCTTGCGTGCCCGTATCCTCCTCCCGGCCGCCCTTGTCGCTTTGACCGCATGCGGCTCGGGCGACGGCTCCGCGTCCGCCGGCGACGCGGGTGCCTCCCCCTCGAAGGCGTCTTCCCCCGCGCAGTCGCCCGCTAGCTCGCACGACATCGGCAGCGGGTCACGGGGTGCAAAGGTCCCCGAGGCGCTGAACTTCTCCGCGACCACGGTGGACGGCAAGCCGTTCGACGCGAAGACGCTCGCGGGAAAGCCCACCATGCTGTGGTTCTGGGCTCCCTGGTGCCCCACGTGCAAGGGCCAGGCCGCCGCAACCGCCAAGGTCGCCGCCGACCAGCAGGGCAAGGCGAACGTCGTCGGCGTCGCGGGCCTGGACAAGAACGCCGCCATGCGCGCCTTTGACCGGTCCGGCTCCTCCCGTCTCGGCTCCGGCTGCCGGACCGTCATGCGGGTGGCAGGCGCGTCGACCGACTCCGGCGGTGCGCACTCCACCGGCGGCGCAGCCAGTCGCCGGCCTCTCCCACCGCAACCAGCAGCACCGCCGATGCTGCGCACCGCGCAAGGGCCGTGGGCTGCCTGCAGCCCGGCTCAGCAACCACAGCGTCAGCGTGAGCCCGGCCCACCGCAGAATGACCGAGACGATCGCGCGCCGTCGGCGCGTTGCCCAGCTCACGCGGCGGCCCTCGCCGCCCGGTGCGCCACGACCGCCGCGACCACACACCCTCCGAATCCGTACTTGGGCACCGAGGAGAAGTGGCTCAGGGGCGGCTCCGGCGCATTTGCGGCAAGCTTGCGCTCCCGCGGCTTTTCGCCATTCGTTCCCAGGACTCCCGTCTGGTGAGTCCGGCAGTATTTCCGCAGGTGAGAGCTGCCTAGATTGCTGTAGCTCGTCAGGTCTAGGCGCTGCGGCGCGGACGGCACAGCATCTGAGGAGCCTGTCCGTCGAGGTCAGCAGCTCAGGCTCCGAGACCCGCGGGCCGCGAGACCGAGTGACACACGTGGCTTGAAGGCAGTCTGGCCAAGGTCAGCACCGTGATGATCCATCAACTCCTGTCAGTGGCCGCTGCTACACCAACTGAGGGCCGCGCCAGTGGCTCACCGACGGGAGGGAACAGCATGCCGAACACTCCGGACGGGTTCCATTACGTGCGCGGACACATCCGCCGTAACCCGAAGCCGCGCAGCGCGAAGCGGATGAGCGGCTGGATGATCGCCGGGCTGCTGGCCGGCGTCTGGTTATGGGGGCAGGTGTTCGGGTTCGGCGAGGCGGCCTCCACAACGCCGCCCGCACAGCCGCGGCCCGCCACCTCCACTCCGGCCAGCCGCTGATGACACGCAAGCGGTGGCAGGTGCGCCGCCCGCGCGGCGCCGCGGAGGTCCTCTCGGCGCTGGTCGTGGCCCTGGCCGTCGTGGTACTGGCCATCCGGATGGCCGCTGCGACCGCCGGAACGCTCGAGGACGCGTGGCCGTTCGTAGTGGCCGTCACCCTGCTGGCGTCCGCTCTTGGGGCCTGCCGGATCGTGCGGCGCGTGCGTCGGCACCGACGCGATGCCGAACGGCTGGCCACGTTGCGGATCACCCTGGCGGAACTTGACTCCATGGACGACCGGCAGTTCGAGCACGCGTTACGAGACCTCCTGGTCCGCGACGGCTGGCCGGCCCGCCGCGTGGGCGGTGGCGGTGACCAGGCCGCCGACGTCATGGGCGACCATCGCCAGCGAGGTCGGGTCGTCGTACAGGCGAAGCACACTCGCGTCGGCGGGAAGGTGGGGTCGTCGGTGATGTACGCGGTGAAAGGGACAGCCGGCCCGGCCCATAAAGCCGATCACGCAGTCGTCGTCACCAACGGGTCCTTCACCCGCGACGCCAAGGCGTGGGGCGACCGGCACGGTGTCCATTGGGTCGACCGGGAAAGGCTCCGGCGCTGGGCTGAAAGCGGCGCCGCCCTGCATGAACTCCTCGGGTTGTCCGCGCGCTCCCGCGCGAGCCGATTCAAGCGCGCGGCCTGACCAACCGGCTCGCCGACCGCCGTCCGATACGTCTGGGGGTGTGGTGTTCGACGAAGACGGGTCACTCGACCCAACGCTGAAATTCCTGCTGTACGCGGTCCTCGCGCTGGCCATCGGCAAGATGTTGTGGCAGCGGCTCGCTGAAGACGTCAGCCGGTGGATCACGGTAGACCTGTGGAACCTGATCGCAGATCACCCATGGTGGACCGGGCTGATCGCGGTCGGCGCACTGGCCGTGCTCATACTGGTCGGCAAGCTCCTGTCGTTCGTCTTCGGCACCCACAACTACGTCGGCCCGGACGACGCGTTCGTCGCACCATCAGACGGTGATCCCGGCCCGGACGTGTTGACTTTCAAGATGAAGCAGCTCTCCTCGATGAGCGCCACGGGGTTTGAGCAGGCATGCACCGATCTCCTGGCCCGTGACGGGTTTCTGGGTCCCCGCCGGGTCGGCGGCGCCGGTGACCTCGGCGTTGACGTCACCGCCCACGACCCCGAAGACCTGGGGGTGGTCACGGCGCTGACGAAAATGGCGGCCGACTGGCACGCCGCACGACGGAGGGCGCGGAGTCCCGGGGCCGGCTGCGGGCCGGTACCGCGCTCATCGCACGCGGCGAGGTCTCCCTCGTCATGATTGGGCTGGCCGGGGTCCGGCAGGACCGGCTCGGCGCTTTGGTCGCCGCCTGCGTCCTGCTGCTCGCCGTAGCCGGTCCGGTGCTCACCCGTTTCGCTGGGACTCGCCCGGCGGTCAGCGCGGGGACGGGGAGGGGGCGCGCACCGGCGGTGACATGGCGGGGCGATGACGGGCGCGGTCAGACCAGCCGGCGGCGCAGGTGTTTGTCGGTGGAGGCGCGCTGCGGTGAGTGTGGTGATGGCGAGGTGCGCGCTTGTGCGTGTCTGCTGTGTGGAGGGGGCGGGAGTGCGCTTCCCTCCTGGGCTTCATCGGGGTGCGTGTCGGTGGTCACCGACGACGAGAACGGGCACGGTGTGCTGACGCATCAGTTGCTGGGCGACGTTGCCGAGTAGTCGGCGAGACAGGCCGCGTCCGTGTGTGCCGATGACGATGAGGTCGATGTCCTGTTCCCTGGCGTAGCTCATCAGTGCCTGCGCCGGTGGCCCGGAGATGATGTCGCATTCCGTCACCCGCCCGGCGGCGTGCTCGGTGATGGTTCTCAGATGGTTTCTCGCCGCGGTGATGCTTGGGTCCGTCTCGTTGTCGGCCGCGTCGTACGCGACCACCTCGACGGCGACGAGGGTTTGCACGTACGGCCCCAGGAGTTCGGCGGCCCGGTCCAGCGCGGCTAGGGATTGCGGGGAGCCGTCCACACCCACCAGTACGCGCAGGCTGCCTGGGCCGGGCGGACCCACTTCTGTCCGGGCGAGCGGTCCGAGGCGGTGCAGCTGGGTACGCTCGCCGGCGGCGAGGGCCAGGATCGGCCCGAAGACGATGCCCATGAGCGGCCATCCCCAGTGGCGGTAGCCCTTGCGGGCCATCCACCAGGCGGTGGCGAGGCCGATGGCGATCCAGGCGCCCAGAGCGGTGAGGGCGAGTGCGAGATTACTCATGGCAGGTCCACGTGGTTTGGGGGGGCGGGAGGGCGGCAGGTCGCGCGGGACGTGACGGCTGCCGCGGTGGTTCGGAGTCGGAGTGGCCGGGGTTTGGAACCCTGTGTACGGGGGCGGCTGGGGGTGTTCCCCGGGTGGTGGACGGCGGGCCCCGGGCGACGGGGAGGTCCGAGGTCACATGAGGTGGTGTCGTAAGCGCTTGTCGATGGCGACGACGAGGGAGGCGAGTGCGGCAAGCGCGAGGATCCTCAGCCATGCGGGGCCGCTGATGGGGGCGGTGTGGAAGAGGTGGTTCATGGCCGGGAGGTAGGTGAGGGCGAGCTGTCCGGCGGTCTGGGCGAGGAGGCCGCCGATGATCCACCGGTTGCTGAGCAGGCCGAGGTGCCAGGCGGAGCGGTTCAGGGAGCGGCAGCTGAAGAGGTAGAACGCTTCGACGGTGACGAAAAGGTTCACGGCTGCGGTGCGTGCCTCGGCCAGGGTGGCGCCGGTGTCGCGTTCCCAGGTGAACAGCCACCAGGAGCCGGCGACGAGGAGGGCGGAGACCAGCAGGATACGGACGGCGAGGGCGCCGGTGAGCAGGGGGCGGGCCGGGTCGCGGGGCGGCCGGGTCATGATGCCGGCCTCTTTGGGTTCGAAGGCGAGCATCAGCCCGAGTGCGACGGCGGTGGTCATGTTGATCCACAGGATCTGGGTGGGCAGGATCGGCAGCGTGGCACCGAGCAGGATGGCCACAAGGATGACCAGGCCCTCGCCCATGTTGGTGGGCAGGGTCCAGACGATGAACTTGGTGAGGTTGTCGAAGACGCCGCGGCCCTCTTCGACGGCGGCTTCGATGGTGGCGAAGTCGTCGTCGGTGAGGACCATGTCGGCGGCGTCTTTGGCTACCTCGGTGCCGCCGCGTCCCATGGCGACGCCGATGTTGGCCTGGCGCAGGGCCGGGGCGTCGTTGACGCCGTCGCCGGTCATGGCCACCACCTGCCCGCGCTCCTGCAGGGCCTGGACCAGTCGGAGCTTCTGCTCGGGCGAGACCCGGGCGAAGACGCGGGCCCGGTCGACCGCATCGGGGTAGTCCCGGTCGGGCAGCGCCGCCAGATCGGCTCCGGTGAGGACATCCCCCTCGCGAGGGCTGGGCGCGGTCAGCAGTCCGATGCGGCCGGCGATGGCGGAGGCGGTGACCGCGTGGTCGCCTGTGATCATTTTGACGGTGATGCCAGCGGTGTGGCAGGCGCTGACGGCTGCGGTGGCGGCCGGACGGGGCGGGTCGAGCATGGCCTGCAGCCCGGTGAGGACCAGGGTGCCGGGCAGGTGCTGCTCGATGAGCATGTCAGGGTCTGCGGACGGCAGCGCGGCGGTGGCCAAGACCCGCAGTCCGCCGGCGGCCAGGTGCTCGGCGGCTGTCAGGACGGTGGCGGAGTCCAGCGGCCGGATACTGCCGTCGGAGGTCATCTGACCAGCGCACAGGGCGAGGATCCGTTCGGTGGCGCCCTTGGCCAAGACCAGGTGGCTGCCGGTGGCGGTGTCGCGGTGGAGGGTGGCCATGTACTGCCGCTCGGAACTGAAGGGGATCGCCTCGACCCGTGGACAGCGTTCGACCACGTCCGCCACGTTCAGGCCCCCCTTGCCGGCCACGACCCGCATGGCCCCCTCTGTCGGGTCACCCAGCAGGTCCCATCGGCCGTCCCTGCGGACGAGGGCAGCGTCGTTGCAGGCGGCGCCCGCCAGCAGGCACCACCACAGGGCGCGGTCCGCTTCGGCGGTGACCACCGCACCGCCCGCGTCGTGCAGGACACCGTCGGGGTCGTAACCGGAGCCGGTCACGTCGAAGGTGCCACCGGGTGTCCACACCGTCCGCACCGTCATCTGGTTCTCGGTCAGCGTGCCGGTCTTGTCCGAGCAGATGACCGTGGTGCTGCCGAGCGCTTCCACGGCGGGCATCCTGCGGATCACCGCCTGGCGCCGCGCCATCCGGCCGACGCCGATGGCCAGGGTGATGGTGACGGCGGCCGGAAGGCCCTCGGGGATCGCTCCCACCGCCAGGGCGACCGCAGCGGTGAACGTCTGCACCGCCCCCTGCCCGCGGACCACGCCCATCGCGAAGGTCACCGCCGCCAGCGCCAGGATCACCACGGTCAGGATCTTGCTGAACGCGGCGAGCTTGGCGGTCAGCGGTGTCGCCAGCGTCTGGGCGGCCCCCACCAGACGGTGGATCGCCCCGAGTTCGGTCTCCGCACCGGTCGCCACAGCGATCCCCGCCCCCTGCCCGGCCGTCACCAGCGTCCCGGAGTGCAGTATGTTGCGCCGGTCGGCGACCGGGGTCCGCGCATCCAGCACCACCTCGTCCTTCGGTACCGGGACGGACTCCCCCGTCAGCGCCGACTCGTCCACGCGCAGCTCCGTCTCCCGAAGCAGCCGGACATCGGCCGGCACCTTCTCGCCCGCCTCCACCAGCACCAGGTCCCCGGGCACCAGCTCGGAGGAGGGAACTTCTCGTCTGCGGCCAGCGCGTACGACCGTGGCAGTCGTACGGACCATCGCCCGCAGTCCCTCCAGCGCGGCCTCGGCCTTCGACTCCTGCACGAACCCGACCACCGCGTTCACCAGCACCACACCGAAGATCACCGCGGAGTCGACGTACTCACCCAGCGCCGAGGTGATGGCGCCCGCGACCAGCAGGACGTAGATCAGCGGGTGGTGGAACTGCCGCACCACCCGCCGCAGCAGACCGCCGCCCACCGTCACGGGGAGAACGTTGGGGCCGAACAGCTCGAGCCGTCGTGCGGCCTCCTCCCCGCTGAGGCCGCGATCGGCATCGCTCTCCAGCAGCAGTACGACCTCATGGGCACTCAGCCCGTGATGCGCGTCGCCCGTGGAACCGCCGTCTCCTCCGGGCGCTCTGGCCTCCTCACCGCCAGGCATCGGATCCCCGTACGACGACGACCGGGCAGCGCGCGTGATGGAGAAGGGCCTGGCTGACCGATCCGAGGAGCAGACCGGTGAACCCGCCGCGGCCCCGGGCACCGACAACGATCAGCCCCGCGTTCCTGCTCGCCTCGATCAGCGCCTCCCGGGCACCGCCCCGTACCAAGGTGTGCTCGACCGCGACATCCGGGTACCGCTCCCGCTGGCCGGCAACAGCCTCGGCCAGCAGACGCTCCTCCCCGGCCGTGAGCATGCCCCTCTCCAGCGCATAGGGCATCGACGGATCGTGCGGCGGGGTGACGGCCACGCTCCACGGCGTCCACGCGTGCAGGGCCACGATCCCCGTGCCCCGGAGGCCGGCTTCCTCGAAGGCGTACCCAACCGCCCCCTCGCCCGCCGGTGAACCGTCCGCCCCCAGCAGGACGGGGCCGGTCCGGTCCGAGTCGCCCCGCACCACCATGACTGGGCAGCGGCCATGTGCGGCCAGGTGCACCGCCGTCGAGCCCAGCAGCAGACCCACGAACCCGCCCATGCCCCGGCTTCCGACCACCACCAGGGATGCCGTGCGCGACTGGGCCTCCATCACCGTCAGCGCCTCACCCGTCACCACCGCATTGCTGACCTCCACCTCAGGCGCCACGGAACGCGCACGCTCCACCGCCTCCGCGATCAGCCGTCCCACCATGTTCCGCAACCCGCCCTCAGCAGGCCCGAGCGGCGACGGACCGAGCGGCACGTGCATCGCCGGCCAGATGAACGCGTGCACCACCTTCAGTCCGCACCCACGCAACCGCGCTTCGCCGGCCGCCACCGAGACCGCGTCCAGACTCGACGGCGAGCCGTCCACCCCGACCACCACCGGCCCGCTCACCGTGAGCCACCCGTCTCCCACGGCGACAGCCATCTGCAGCAGGAGACGCCACGCGCCTGTGCCTGACACCCCCTACCACCGTGCCTGGCGGCCGACTGCACCGTACGGATTGCGGTCATCATGCACATTGCTCCCGTCTATCACATCTACCCGAGTGCTCGCGTGACACCAACGAGCCAGAAGGGCCCGGTGCCGGGGAACAGCCGCAGCGCCATCTGGATCTCCAGAGCACGGGCCGGCGACTGCCAGTCCTCGCCGAGGAGCCTGCCGACGCGTTCCAGCCGCTGGGCGACCGTGTTCACATGGACGTGCAGTTCGTCCTTGGACAGGTTGACGATGCGCCCCCATCCCTTGGCGTACATCTGTGGGAGCGCTCCTCTGATCAGCCGGAAAGGCGCCTCCAGCATCACGGTGAGCACGGTCCGGAAGACGTCCGGCGGGAACTCCTCGATGGGGCGGACGAGTTGCAGGCCCGCGTTGTTCACGAGCACGTCGGTGCCGGCGGCGGCGTCCTCCGCGGCGTCGAGGTCGGTCAGGTCCAGGGCGATCGGTTCCCCGACGCCCGCGAGACCGAGGTCCTGGGCACGTCCGACGAACGCGTCGAGGCCCGCCGCGTCCCGGTCGACGGCCCCGACCTTGGCTCCGGCCGCCGCGAGCCGCAGGGCGCAGGCGCGCCCGATACCGCCCCCGGCGCCGGTGACCCGTGCGGTACGGCCGCCGAGGTCGAGGGAGACGGACGGCTTTCCGGTGGGGGAAACGGGGTGGGAGGTGGGGGAAACGGGGTGGG
>NZ_JASHLT010000063.1:0-35107 GCF_030056615.1 Streptomyces sp. HNM0645
CGCGGGACGCCTTCTCCGGGGCGCGGGCGAGCGCCGCGGACGGGACCACTCCCGCGGCGGTGCCCGCGAGGGCCGCGGCGAGCGCGGCACGACGACTGACAGGTGACACGGTTCCCCCCCATGATCATGGAACATCGGCCACACCCTACTGCCGCGTCGGGCAGGGTTCGCCCCGTAGAGGAGCGGTGTCCGGTGCACGGGGTCTCCCCCGGCCCTCCGGGCACAGGGGGAAGGAGCGCAGGGCACCGGATCGGCCTCGTGATGGGCCTGCCCGGTCCATCCGGCGGCGCCGCGAGTCGCCGCGCCGGGCGTCGTGTCGGGCGTCGTGTCGGGGCGGACCCGGGCCGGCGCGGCACCGGCCGGGCCCGGACTGACGCTGGTCAAGAGGGCGGCGCCCCGGCGACGTCCGTGCCGTCCACGGCGGGGGGCCGGGCCGTGTCCCGGTCACCCGCCGGCCGGCCCCGGGGCCGGCCGGGATGACGGGCGGGGCGTTTCCGGCGCACCGCCCCGGCCGCGCGTCAGCCGAAGAAGACGCCGACCTCCTCGTAGAGGGCCGGGTCGACCGTCTTCAGCTTCGCCGTCGCCTCGGCGATCGGTACGCGGACGATGTCCGTGCCGCGAAGGGCGACCATCTTGCCGTAGTCGCCGTCACGCACCGCCTCGATCGCGTGCAGGCCGAAGCGGGTCGCCAGCCAGCGGTCGAAGGCACTGGGCGTACCGCCGCGCTGGACATGGCCGAGGACGGTGGTCCTGGCCTCCTTTCCGGTGCGCTTCTCGATCTCCTTGGCCAGCCATTCGCCGACGCCCGACAGGCGGACGTGGCCGAAGGAGTCCAGCGTCCCGTCCTTCAGGACCATGTCCCCGTCCTTCGGCATCGCGCCCTCGGCGACCACGACGATCGGCGCGTACGAGGCCCGGAACCGGGAGGTGACCCAGGCGCAGACCTGGTCCGGGTCGAACCGCTGTTCCGGGATGAGGATCACGTTCGCCCCGCCCGCCAGCCCCGAGTGCAGGGCGATCCAGCCGGCGTGACGGCCCATCACCTCGACCACGAGCACCCGCATGTGGGACTCCGCCGTGGTGTGCAACCGGTCGATGGCCTCGGTGGCGATGCCGACGGCCGTGTCGAAGCCGAAGGTGTAGTCCGTGGCGGACAGGTCGTTGTCGATGGTCTTGGGGACGCCGACGCACCTGATCCCGTACTCGTCCGAGAGCCGGGCGGCGACCCCGAGGGTGTCCTCGCCGCCGATCGCGATCAGTGCCTCCACCTCGTGCTTGGCGAGGTTCTCCTTGATCCGGCGGATGCCGTCCTCCGCCCTGAGGGGATTGGTCCGCGAGGAACCGAGAACGGTGCCCCCGCGCGGCAGGATGCCGCGCACCGCGGGGATGTCGAGGCGCACGGTGTCGCCCTCCAGCGGCCCGCGCCAGCCGTCCCGGTAGCCGGTGAACTCGTATCCGTACTCCTGCACGCCCTTGCGGACGATGCCGCGGATGACCGCGTTGAGGCCGGGGCAGTCGCCGCCCCCGGTCAGTACTCCGACCCGCATGGCAGGTCCCTTCGCCGTCGGTGGCCATATTCGTCGGCCACGCTAGTAGTGACCCAGGTCACTCCGAGACGGCACGAAAGGTGAATTCCGGGTAAGGGGAAGGCAGTTGACGTCCTGCGGTTCACTCCATCGAGTGGTTCGGGTACCAAGCCGGGCCGGCTGCCCGGCGGGCGTCAGGCGTCGTCGAGACCGCGCTCGATCGCGTAGCGCACGAGCTCCACCCGGTTGTGCAGCTGGAGCTTGCCCAGCGTGTTCTGCACATGGTTCTGCACCGTGCGGTGCGAGATGACGAGCCGCTCCGCGATCTGCTTGTACGAGAGGCCCTTGGCGACCAGCCGCAGCACCTCCGTCTCCCGCTCGGTGAGCTGCGGCGCCTTCGGCTCGTCCGGCCCCGCGGCCGGCACCGGCTCGGTCGCCAGTCGCCGGTACTCCCCCAGCACCAGCCCCGCGAGACCGGGGGTGAACACCGGATCGCCGGCGGCGGTACGGCGCACGGCGTCGATCAGCTCCTCCGTACTGGCCGACTTCAGCAGATAGCCGGTCGCCCCCGACTTCACCGCTTCCAGCACGTCGGCGTGCTCCCCGCTGGCGGAGAGCACGAGCACCCGCAGCGACGGATCCGCCCCCACGAGCTCCTTGCAGACCGCGGCCCCCGGCATACCCGGAAGGTTGAGGTCGAGCACGAGGACGCCCGGCCTCGCCGCCCTGGCCCGGCGCACCGCCTGCGGGCCGTCGCCCGCGGTCGCCACCACCTCGTAGCCGGCCTCGGCCAGATCCCGGGCGACCGCGTCCCGCCACATCGGGTGGTCGTCCACGACCATGACCCGCACGGGGCGCTCCGCCGCCCCGCTCGTCTCCGTCATCGTTCCGCCTTCCCCCGGGCCCCCCGCGGGACCTTCAACTCGACTTCCGTACCCTGCCCCGGCACCGAGACCAGCTCGGCGGTACCGCCGATGTCCCGCAGCCGGCCGCGGATCGAGAGCGCGACTCCGAGCCGCCCCTCGCCCTCGGCCTGGGCCAGCCGCCCCTCCGGGATCCCCGGACCGTCGTCCCGGACCGTCACGATCACCTCGTCCGGCCAGTCCTCGACCAGGATCCACGCCTGCGCGTCCTCGCCGGCGTGTCTGCGCACATTGTCCAGTGCGGCGCCGACGGCGGCCGCGAGCTCCCTCGCCGCACGCACCGGGAGCAGCACCGGGGCACCCGGCTCGGACAGGGTCACCCGGCAGCCGGCCCGCGGCGCCAGCAGCATCCGCAGGTCCACCGGCCCGTCGGCCCCGGCGCTCCCGTCGTCAGGCCCGTCGGCCCCGGCGCTCCCGTCGTCGGGCCCGTCGGGCCCGTCGACGAGCCTGACGACCGCGCCCTGGGCCTCGTCCTCCGACACCCGGGACGCGGGGACCAGTCCGCCGGCGACCAGGGTGCGCAGGGCGACCTCCTGCTCGCCCGCCATCCGGCCGAGCTCCGCCGCCTCGCCCCCGAGCGCCGTGCCGCGCCGCTGCACCATGGCCAGCACCTGCAGCACGCTGTCGTGGATGTCGCGGGCCAGCCGCTCGCGTTCCCGGGTCGCGGCCTCGATCTCCAGGGCGCGGGCCAGGGTGCGCTCGGAGGCGCGGGCGACCTCGACGACGTACCCGATGGCGATGGACGCGACCCACACCAGCAGCACGTTGTGGAAGGTGTCCCGGCTGGGCTCGCCGCGCTCGATGATGTTGGCCACGGCCACCAGCGAGGACGCGAAACCCGCCCAGCGCCAGCCGCCCTTGATCGCGAAGGCGAGCACCGAGCCCGCGGTCCAGATCGACGGCAGGGTCGGGCCGTCGATCTGCTGCGCCTGTGCGTCCGCGAGCGGGGTGAGCAGGATGCCGGTGAGGGCGACGGTGAGATCGGCGCCGAGGAAGCGCTTGGTGCAGGCGGCCGCGTTCGCCACCTTCGGGAGCGTCGCCAGCGTCCAGACCACCATCACGGCGAGGAAGCCGACGGCCACCGAGGGGCGCTCGTACTTGTCCCGGGCGAAGACGAAGAGCAGGACCGCGTAGCCCGTCGTCAGCACGCGGTACGCGGTCAGCGCACGCCACAGCGGCAGCTCGACCGACATGCGTACGACCCGTTCGCGCCTGGCCATGCCCCGATCCCCCAAAACCGTCCGGCCGGACGGGCGACGCTACCGGTCGCCGCCCCGCTCCGTCCCGCCGTCCTGCTTCGCGGCCCGCTCCGCCTCCTTGGCGGCCTCCTTCGCCGCCTTCTCCGCGTCCGCGATCTGCCGCTTGGCGGCCGTGGCGTAGATGTCCACGTACTCCTGGCCGGAGAGCTTCATGATCTCGTACATGACCTCGTCGGTCACCGAGCGCAGGATGAAGCGGTCGTGCTCCATGCCGTGGTAGCGGCTGAAGTCGAGCGGCTTGCCGATCCTGATCCCGGGGCTCATCAGCTTGGGGACGACCTTGCCGGGCGGCTGGATCTTCTCGGTGTCGATCATCGCGACGGGGATGACGGGCGCGCCGGTGGCCAGCGCCACGCGCGCCAGGCCGCCCGGCTTCCCGCGGTAGAGCCGGCCGTCCGGCGAGCGGGTGCCCTCCGGGTAGATGCCGAAGAGCTCACCGCGCTCGATGACCTCCACGCCGCTCCTGATGGCCGCCTCACCGGCGCCGCGCGCTCCGGAGCGGTCCACCGGGAGCTGGCCGACGCCCTTGAAGAAGGCCGCGGTGAGCTTGCCCTTCACGCCCGGCGAGGTGAAGTACTCGGCCTTGGCGATGAACGTGACCTTGCGGTCCAGGACCGCGGGCAGGAAGAAGGAGTCCGAGAAGGACAGGTGGTTGCTCGCGAGGATCGCCGGCCCCTCGGCGGGAATGTGCTCGAGGCCCTCCACCCATGGCCTGAAGGCGAGCTTCAGCGCCCCGCCGATGGAGAACTTCATTGCGCCGTAGATCAACTCGAGTGCCTTCCTGGGATCCGTCGCAAAGACCTTAACCCCTGGCGGGACCGCGCTCCCCTCCGTGGTCCCGCGCCGGGCGGCCTCAGCCCTGGTCGGTGTCGGTCCCGTCGCGTACGGTGAGTCTGCCCACCGGGGGGAGGCCCCCCGGGCCGCCCCGAAAGGAGACCCCGGTGCCGGTCCTTCCTGGAGCCGAGCCGTACCGCCACGAGGGTGGCGAGGTCGGCGTCCTTCTCTGTCACGGCTTCACCGGTTCCCCCCAGTCGCTGCGCCCGTGGGCGGAGTACCTCGCGGAGCGTGGACTGACCGTCTCGCTTCCGCTGCTGCCGGGCCACGGCACCCGCTGGCAGGACATGGCGGTCACCGGCTGGCAGGACTGGTACGCGGAGGTGGACCGGGAGCTCCGGGCGCTGCGCGAGGAGTGCGACCAGGTCTTCGTCCTCGGGCTCTCCATGGGCGGCGCGCTGGCCCTGCGGCTGGCCGCCAGGCACGGCGACGCGATCAGCGGCATCGTGGTGGTGAACCCGGCCAACAAGGTGCACGGTCCGGCGGCGCACGCCCTGCCGGTGGCCCGCCATCTCGTCCGCACCACGAAGGGCCTGGCCAACGACATCGCGAAGGAGGGCATGGACGAGGTCGCCTACGACCGCGTCCCCCTGCACGCGGCGCACTCGCTGCGGAACTTCCTCCGGCTCGTCGACGGTGAGCTTCCGCAGGTCACGCAGCCGATGCTGCTGCTGCACAGCCCTCAGGACCATGTGGTGCCGCCGGCGGACTCGGCCCGGATCCTCGGCCGGGTGTCGTCGACGGACGTCCGGGAGGTCCTGCTGGAACAGAGCTACCACGTGGCGACGTTGGACCACGACGCGGAGCAGATCTTCGAGGAGAGCCACGCGTTCATCGGGCGCCTCGCTCCGAGTGTCGGCAAGAAGGGAAGCACGACCGGTGGCTGAGCAGCACGACGCGGATCGGGACCGGGACCGGGAGCCGCAGCCCATCGACGAGGAGGCCGCCTGGGCGGCCATCGTCGCCGGGTACGGCGAGGAGCCCTCGGACCCGCCGGGAGCGAAGCCGTTCAAGTCGGTGGAGGACCTCGCGGGCCTGGAGAAGTCCGCCCGGAACGACGGACCGGAGCCCGGGGGCGACGACCGCGGGAACGACGTCGGGGGCGACGACGAGGACGAGCGCCCGCGGCCGGAGAAGCCGCTGGGCAGCTCCGTCGTGTTCGCACCCGGAGTGGGCGGCGGGCCGCGCGACTACGAGGTCGCCGAGGCGGCGGACGACGACCTCGACGAGACCGACGAGGGCCATTTCGTCCCGCCGGAGCCCCCGCCGCTGCCGGAGGCCGACACGACCGCGAAGTTCGCCTGGCTCGCGGTGGTCGGCGGGCCGGTGCTGCTGCTGCTCGCCGTGATCCTGCGGTGGGACATGACCTGGTGGCTGACCACGCTCGGCGTCGGCGGCTTCCTGGGCGGCTTCGTCACGCTGGTGGCGCGGATGTCGCACGGGGACGACGAGGACGACGACGACCCGGGCCGGGGGGCGGTCGTCTAGGGCGTGTCGCGGTCAGGTCGCGGTCGCCCCGTGACGACGCCCGGCACGGCGACTGGCGGCGCTGCCGAATCAGCTGCCGAATCAGCCGAGCAGACCCACCACGAGGTCGATCCGGCACCTTGCGGTCCCTCCCCCCGGCCCGGAGGGCCGGGGAAGACTCCGTGCACCGGACTCCGCTCCCCGACGGGCGAACCGGGCCCGACGCGGCGCCGGGGCGCGCGCCCCGAGGCCGGACCGGAACCCGGGCAGCACTGACCGCAGGCCGGAGCCGCCCGAGCGGAGGCGGCGAGCGACGGCGGGGCCGGTGGCCGCGGGATCCGCACCCGGAGGCCGCGCACGACCGGCTACGGGCGGTCCCGCTCCGGCGACGGCCCCTCCCCGCCGGCCCGTCCCCTTCCGGCGGTCGGTGCGGCGTCGGCCGGGACGCGCAGGGCGGCGAGGACCGGGAGGTGGTCCGTGGCCGCCTTCAGATCGGCCTCGCTGACCCCGGGAAGTCCCACGGGGACCCCGCAGCCGAGGACCTCGATACCCGGGGTCACGAACACCGCGTCGATCCGCTGGTGCGGGTCCGCGGGGGTCGAGGTGTACTCGCCGCCCCAGGGGCTGACCTCCCAGGCGTCCCTGAGCCCGGCGGCGAGACGCCGGAAGCTGCGCCCTCCGGGGCGCTCGTTGACGTCGCCGGCGGCGATCGCGTGCGGCACGTCCATCGCGCCGAGCCGGTCGAGCAGCATTCCGGCCTGGGCGTAGCGCTCGTCGGTCCGCAGGCTCAGATGGCAGCTGAGCAGCCCGAGCCGGGCGCCTCCGACACGGACGACGGCGGTGGCGAAGCCGCGCCGGTGCAGACCCGGCGTGAGCGGCAGCAGAACGTCCTCGGTGCGCTCGACGGTCGCCCGGAGCGAGCACAGCAGCAGCGGGCCCGAGGCGGTCGCACCGCCGCTCAGCATCACCAGCTCGCTCTTGGCCGCGAGCCGGGCGGCGTGCTTGCGCCACCGGAAGAAGCGGGGGGCTTCCTGGACGAAGACGAGATCGGGCCGGCAGGCGCGGATGACGCGGCTGAGGGCGTCCTCGTCGTCGCGCATCGAGCGGATGTTGTAGCTGAGGACCCGGATCACGGTCGAACCATCCCGCTCGGTGCGGGAGTTGGGCAGCGGTCGCGTCTCGGACGTCACCATGGGCCTCAAGATAACCGGCCCGGGCCGTGTTGCCCCGCCCCAGCACACCGGGCGCGCCGCACGGGCGGCGTGTGGTGCCGCCGGTGGCCGGCACCGGGTCGCCCGGCCCCGTAGAGGCCCGCTCCGGGCACGGCGGGCCGCGGGCAGGGCGGGCTGGGGGCCGCGGCGGTCGCACCGCCCGCGCGTTCCGTCACCGCGGCCCCGGGAGCGACGAGCGGCGCCTGCCGCCCCCGGAGGGGCGGCAGGCGCCGGAAGGGTGGGCGTCAGCCCTGGCGGGCGAGGTCCGCCGCGCCGACGAGGCCCGCCTTGTTGCCGAGTTGGGCCGCGAGCACCTGGGCGTGCGGGCGCCACTGTCCGCCGATCAGCCACCGTCGGAAGGACTTGCGGATCGGGTCGAGCACCAGCTCGCCCTCGTCCGACACCCCGCCGCCGACGATGAACGCCGAGGGGTCGAACAGCGAGGCCAGGTCCGCCAGGCCCGCGCCGGCCCAGCGGGCCAGCTCACGGAAGGAGTCGACGGCGACCTTGTCGCCCTGTCGGGCCGCCTCGCTCACGTGCCTGCCCTCGATGCCCTCGGGGGTGCCGTCGCCGAGACCGAGCAGGATCGCCGCGTTCTCGGGGGACGCCGCCGCACGCTGGCGGGCGTAGCGGACGAGTGCGCGCCCGGACGCGTACTGCTCCCAGCAGCCCTGGCTGCCGCAGCCGCACAGCAGGCCGTCGGGGACGACCCGGATGTGGCCGAACTCCGCCGCCACGCCGAAACGGCCGCGGCGCAGCTTGTTGCCGATGATGATGCCGCCACCGAGGCCCGTGCCGAGCGTGATGCAGATGACGTCGTTGTGGCCCTGGCCGGCACCGAATCGGTACTCGCCCCAGGCCGCCGCGTTGGCGTCGTTCTCCACGACCACCGGCAGGCTGACGCGCTGCTCCACCTTGTCCTTCAGCGGCTCGTGCCGCCACTGGATGTTCGGTGCGAAGAGGACGGTGGCACGCTTGTCGTCGACGTAGCCGGCGGCGCCGATGCCGACCGCCTCGATGTCGTGCCCCTTACCGGCTCCGGTGACGGCCGAGCAGATCGCGTCCACGATGCCCTCGGCGGTCGGCGGAGTGGGCACCGTGTGCGTCTCAAGGATGGTGCCCTCTTCGTCGACCACGCCGGCCGCGATCTTGGTGCCGCCGATGTCGACGCCGATGGTGAGTCCCATGTGTCCCTCAGTTTTCGGTCGAGCCCCGCTATGGCCAACCGTACCGGAGGGAGTCCCGGCTTCAGTCCAGGTCGATCTTCTCGCTGGGGCCGGGGCCCTCGTCCGGCCGGTCCCGGCGGGCCGTGCCGTCGGCCCCCGCGGACGGCTCGTTCCGGGTCCAGCGGCGCTCATGGCCTTCCACCGCGGAGCGGTACGCGGCCAGCAGTTCGTTGCCCGCGGCGGTGAGATGGTCGAAGACCTGCGGGTTGCGCTCGATGACCGGCTCGACGGCCGACTTCGCCTGGCTGATCAGCTGCTGCACGGCCCCCTGCCCGGCGAGGCCGAGCAGCGGGTTCTGCAGCGACGACATCTTGTCCGCGACCGCGTCCAGCAGCTTGCGGAACTCCTCGCCCGCGGTACCGGTGGCCTGCTGCCCGTACCGCTCGCTGCGGCGGGCCCGCTCCTCCTCCAGGTCCTCGGCGCACGCCGTCGCCCAGGCGTCGGCGTCGACGGCGGGACGTTCGGTGGCATCGCTCATGGCGTACTCCTCGGAAAGTGCCTCGTACGTCGACGGTACCCGAACGGAGGCAGCCGCTCAGCGACCCCGCGGCCAGAGTCCGGGGTCGGGCTCGAAACGTATGCGGAGCTCGCCGTCCCGGAGCGCGGCACCGCTGACGGTGCAGCGGCGCAGCACGGACGGCAGGAGCAGGACGCGGCGGAACGGGCCCACGGTCAGGAAGAGTTCGTCGTCCCTGCGGACCAGCTGAAGGCTGTCCCTGGAGGCTCCCGGCAGCGGCAGCCGCCAGACGATCACACCGTCCTCGGCCCTGCGGTCCTCCACCGTCCAGGGGTTCCCCGCGACGGCTCGCGCGGTGCTGCCGGCGGGCCCGTCGAGCAGCTCCGCGAGTTCGCCGGGCTGCCGGGGGCCACGGCCGGCGTGCGGCACCTCCAGGACCGGTACGGCGCCGAACTCCTCGCGCCAGCCCTTGAGCGCGCCCTGCTGGCGCCCCGAGAGGGCGCCGAGGAAGGGGTCGGCGGAGCCGACCGGGACGATCCGGTTCGCGATCACCATGTCCGGGGCCGGCCCGTGCAGGGCGAGGCCGAGCCGGGCCGTGCGCAGGGCGCGGTCCGCGGCCTCGGAGCCGGGTTCGGCGACCAGGCGGACCGAGGTGGCGGGGCTCTCGACCAGGGCCTGGACGGCGGCCAGCTCCTCGTCCCACCGGGCGGCCGTCTCGTAGAGCCACTGCGCGGGCATCGGCACTCCCGCGAGCTGGGCGAGCACGGGGCGCAGCGAGCGGGCGGCCTGGCGCTCCGCGGGGAGCAGCCGACGGAGATAGCGGCGCAGCTGCTCGGGCAGGGCGAGCAGGGCGACGGCCCGGCGCACCGGCGGAAGGTCGACGACCAGCAGGTCGTGGCCGCTCCCGGCGGCGTGCCTGAGGGCGCGCAGCAGCGCGAACTGCTCGCTGCCCGGAAGCTCCGTCAGCTCACCGTCCTCGAAGGGCGCTGCCCCGAGCAGGTCGAGCGCCGCCCCGGCCCGCTCCTGGAAGGTGAGGAACTCGTGGCGGAAGTCGGTGCCCGAGTCGACGCGGACGACGGTGGGGCCGGGCACAGGGGTGTCCGCCCCGCCCGACCCCGTCCTGCCCGGCCCCGCGGCTGCGGGGCCCGATCCCGAAGAGTCCGGGCCGGCGGCCGCGGGCCCCGTGCCGGTCAGCGCCTCCGAAGGCTCGTCGGACAGCAGCAGGACCCGTTCGCCCCGCCGCGCCCCGGCAAGGGCGAGGGCGGCCGCGACGGTGCTCCGGCCGGCCCCGCCGGTGCCGGTGACGAAAACGGTGCGCATGGAGGGTCGGCTTCAGCCCTTCGGACCGGACTCGACACGCTTCTTCAGACCGGCCAGGGCGCGGTCGATGATGACCTTCTCCGCCTTGCGCTTGATCATCCCGAGCATGGGGATCTTGACGTCGACGGTCAGTTGGTACGTGACCTCGGTCCGCTCCCCGCCGGCGACCGGCTCCAGCGCGTACGAGCCGTCCAGCGCGCGCAGCATCTGGGACTTGACCAGCGTCCAGGAGACCTTGTCGTCCCCGGTCCAGGTGTAGGCGAGGACGTGGTCGTCCTTGATCGCGCCGGCGTCGAGCACCAGCCGGACCTGGAGCGCGCGGCCCTGGTCGTCCTTCTCCAGGACCTCCGTCTCCTTCACCTCTCCGGTCCACTCCGGGTAGCGCGCGAAGTCGGAGATCACCCCCATCACATCGGCCGGGGCCGCGTCGATGGTGATGCTCGAGCTGGTGTGTTCCGCCATCGCCGTGGCTCCTCCAGTGAACGCCGGACGGGGTTGCGGTGTGCAATCTACCGCGACCCGGGTGGTCACCATTCCAGGGCCCAGGGCCGCCCCGTCGCCGCGAAGTGCCCGACGTTCACGCACTCCGTCGCACCGATCCGCATGCGCCGTGCCAGCGGCTGGTGCACGTGCCCGAAGAGGGAGTACCGGGGCCGGGTCCGGCGGATGGCGTCGAGCAGGGCCGTGCTGCCGCGCTCGAAGCGGCGGGCGACCGTGTCGTACGTCAGTTCCGGCACCTCCGGCGGGATGTGCGAGCACAGGACGTCGACCTCGCCGAGCGCCTCGACCTTGGCCGCGTACTCCTCGTCGGAGATCTCGAAGGGGGTGCGCATGGGGGACCGCAGCCCGCCGCCGACGAAGCCGAACACGAGCCCGTCCAGCTCGATCCGCTCACCGTCGAGGACGGTGGTGCCCGGTCGCGCGTACTCCGGCCAGAGGGCCGGGACGTCGACGTTGCCGTAGGTGGCGTACGTCGGAGTGGGGAAAGCGGCGAACAGCTCGCCGTACTGCTTGCGCACCGCCTCGAGGATCACGGCGTCCCGGTCGAGGCCCGCCCACAGGCTGCGGCCGAACTCCCGGGCCTCCTCGAAGCGCCGTGCCGTGCGCAGCTCGACGATCCTGTCCGCGTTCTCGACCCCGAAGAGATCGGGGAAGATGCCGCGCGAATGATCGGCGTAGTCGAGGAAGAGCACCAGGTCGCCGAGGCAGATCAGGGCGTCGGCGCCGGTTCCCGCCCTGGCCAGATCCGTCGTGTTGCCGTGCACATCACTGACCACATGGACTCGCATGCCGATCACCCTAGAGTGGTCGCCCGATTCCTAGTAGAGGGCACCGGACCTGCGGTTACTTCCGAGTCGTCCGGCTGGTGGAATAGTGTTCGCGATGGTGCGGCACACAGGTGTGACGCAGGGAACATCTGGCCGGGACCCCCTATCCGGAACTGAGTACTGATGGGTAACGTCCGGGCAGTCCCCGGTGCGTTCACACAGAGCCGTGGCGCCGGCGCCCGATGAGGAGCAGCAGTCTTGCGTGAGTTCAGCCTTCCGGCCCTGTACGAGGTCCCGACGGACGGCAATCTGACGGATCTCATCCGCCGCAATGCCACGCAGCACCCCGAGGTCGCGGTCATGGGCAGAAAGGTCGCCGGGACCTGGACCGATGTCACCGCCGCGCAGTTCCTCGCCGAGGTGCGGGCCGCAGCGAAGGGCCTGATCGCCGCCGGCGTGGGGCCCGGGGACCGGGTCGCACTGATGTCGCGCACCCGTTACGAGTGGGTGCAGCTCGACTTCGCGATCTGGAGCGCCGGCGGTGTGACCGTCCCGGTGTACGAGACCAGCTCGCCGGAGCAGGTTCAGTGGATCCTCGGGGACTCCGGCGCCGTCGCCGCGATCGTCGAGAGCGAGGAGCACGCCGCGGCCATCGAGTCGGTGCGCGTCGCCCTGCCGGCGCTGCGGCACGTGTGGCGGATCGAGGGCGGCGCGGTCGCGCAGCTCACCGAGGCCGGGGCGGAGATCCCCGACGGGACGGTCGACGAGCGCAGTGCTTCCGCCAAGGCCGACGACCCGGCGACCATCGTCTACACCTCGGGCACCACGGGTCGCCCCAAGGGCTGCGTGCTCACGCACCGGGCGTTCTTCGCGGAGTGCGGCAACCTGGTCGAGCGTCTGAAGCCGCTGTTCCGCACCGGTGACAGCTCGGTCCTGCTCTTCCTCCCCGCCGCGCACGTCTTCGGGCGCATGGTCGAGGTCGCGTCGGTGATGGCGCCCATCAAGCTCGGCTGCGTACCGGACATCAAGAACCTCACCGACGAGCTCGCCTCGTTCCGCCCGACGCTGATCCTCGGTGTGCCGCGGGTCTTCGAGAAGGTCTACAACTCCGCGCGGGCCAAGGCGCAGGCGGACGGCAAGGGCAAGATCTTCGACAAGGCCGCGGCGACGGCCATCGAGTACAGCCGCGCGATCGGCACCCCGCAGGGCGCGCCGCTCGGGCTGAAGATCAAGCACAAGGTGTTCGACAAACTCGTCTACAGCAAGCTGCGTGCGGTGCTGGGCGGGCGCGGCGAGTTCGCGGTCTCCGGCGGCGCCCCGCTGGGCGAGCGGCTGGGCCACTTCTTCCGCGGCATCGGCTTCACGGTGCTGGAGGGCTACGGCCTCACGGAGACCTGTGCGGCGACGGCGTTCAACCCCTGGGACCGCCAGAAGATCGGTACGGTCGGGCAGCCGCTTCCGGGGTCGGTGGTGCGGATCGCCGACGACGGCGAGGTGCTGCTGCACGGCGAGCACATCTTCACGGGCTACTGGAACAACGAGGCGGCGACCGCCGAGGCGCTGGCCGACGGCTGGTTCCACACCGGTGACATCGGCACCCTCGACGAGGACGGCTATCTCGCGATCACGGGACGGAAGAAGGAGATCCTGGTGACGGCGGGCGGCAAGAACGTCGCCCCGGCGGTCATCGAGGACCGCATCCGCGCGCACGCGCTGGTCGCGGAGTGCATGGTCGTGGGCGACGGGCGGCCCTTCGTTGGCGCGCTGGTCACCCTCGACGAGGAGTTCCTGGCCCGCTGGGTCTCCGACAACGGCAAGCCGGCCGGTTCGACGGCTGCCTCGCTGCGCGAGGACGCGGATCTGCTGGCGGAGATCCAGCGGGCGGTGGACGAGGGCAACGCCGCGGTTTCCAAGGCTGAATCGGTGCGGAAATTCAGGGTTCTCAGCTCCCAGTTCACTGAGGAGGCCGGCCACATCACGCCGTCGCTGAAGCTGAAGCGGAACGTGGTGGCCAAGGACTTCGCGGACGAGATCGAGGCGATCTACCGGGCGTAGTCCTCGGCGAGGACCCGTTCGATGTTGCGCTCGGCGAGCGCGGTGATCGTGAGGAACGGATTGACGCCGATGGAGCCCGGCACGAGGGCTCCGTCGGTGACGTACACCCCGGGGGCGCCCCGGACCCGGCCGTGGTCGTCGGTGGCCCGGCCGAGCACACACCCGCCGAGCGGGTGGTAGGTGAAGTCGTCGGCGAAGGTCCTGTTGCCACCGAACAGGTCGTACCGGTAGATCGTGGCGTTCCTGAGGTTGATGCGGTCGAACAGCTTCTTGGCGGAGTCGACGGACACCTTGCTCTGTGCCGGGGTCCACAGGAGCCGCATCGCGTCGGTGCCGGGATCGTAGACGAGCCTGCCGCGCTCCGGGTTCCTGGTGATGGCCAGGTAGAGGCTGATCCAGTGCTCGAAGCCCATCGGCAGCGGGGCGATCTCGGCGAAGACGGGGTTGGCGGTGTTGGACCAGTCGTCGATGCCCATCACCGGCATGGTCGCCTGGTGGGCGCCTACGGTGTCCCAGAGGTGGTTGGCCCGGGCGGTCATGACGTTGCCGTTGGTTCCCCATCCGGCGCCGAGGTGCTCGCTGAGATCCGGCAGTGCGCCCGACTCCCGGGCGCGCAGCAGGAGTTCGGTGGAGCCGAGGCTGCCGGCGCCCAGGAACAGCCGGGTGCAGCCGATGTCGCGGGTGGCGACGACCTTGCCGGTCGTGTCGATGCGGTCGGCGGTGACGACGTACGTGCCGTCCGGCTGCCTTCGCAGCGCGCGGGCCCGTTGCATCGTCTCGATGGCGACGTTGCCGGTTCCCAGCGCGGCGGCGAGATAGGTCCTGTCGAGGCTGCGCTTGCCGTGGTTGTTGCCGTAGATGACCTCTCCGGCGAGCGCGGAGCGGACCGCCTGGCCGGCGGCCTCGCGCTGCATGTACCCGAAGTCGTAGACGTTGGGCACGAAGACGGTCCTCAGACCGGCGTTGGCGGCGTGCTTGCGGGAGATCCGCGAGAAGCGGTACCACTTGGTGGACTCGAACCACGCCGGGTCGACGTCGTTGACGCCCAGCATCCGCCGGGCCAGCGGGAAGTACCGGTCGTACATGGCGCCGGCGTCGACGTTCGGCAGCATCTCGGAGAAGTACGCACGCTGCGGGACGACGGCCATCCCGCCGTTCACGAGCGATCCTCCGCCGACGCCGCGGCCCACGTAGACCGACATGCTGTCGAAGCGCACGCGGTCGAGGACGCCGGGATAGGGACTGATGTCCTTGTTGACGACGTCCAGCCAGAGGAACTGGGCGAGCGGGGCCTCGGTGCGGGTGCGGAACCACATCGAGCGGTGGTCCGGGGCGCCGGTGCTGCAGAAGAGCTTCCCGTCGGGGCCCGGGGTGTCCCAGAGCCGGCCCATCTCCAGGACGAGGGTGGGGATTCCGGCCTCGCCGAGGCGAAGGGCGGTGACGGCGGCGCCGTAGCCGGAGCCGATGACGAGGGCGGGTGTGTGGTCGGCGGCTCCGGCCCGGGAGGCCGCCGGGACGGTCGTCGCGTGGGCCGTGGGCGCGGGGCCGATACGGGTGAGTCCGAGCGCGGCTGCGGTCTGGAGGGCGCCGAGACCCAGGAGGTGACGGCGCGTCAGATTTGGTGTCATAGTGCGCAGCATGTGCGGATTTTCCGGTTCCGCCTATCCGCTGCGCGGAGTTTTTTCGCGCGGCGCAAGAGGGCGGTTCGCGCCGCGGACGGGCGGATGCGGCCGGGACCGTGCGAATGTCCGAAGGCGCCGCGCGGGGCGGGTCGGAGCGGCGGGCCCTACGGTCCCGGCACCGAGGACGAGCCGGGGCCCACGATCCCGGCGCACGGACAAGCCCCAGTAACCCGGGGACCACGGTCCCGGCGCGAGGGCCGGCGGGCCGGACGTACACCGGGCGTCGTACGCGGGCAGCGCCACCGCCCGCCGTGCCCGGCGCGGGCGATGGCCGCACGATGCCCGGGGCTCGGGGGACGTCCGCCCGGTCGTCCGGGCGATGCCGCCCGGGTCGTCGGCGTCGCCCGGTCTACAGCAGCGCCCTGAGCCGGTCCGCCAGGAGGTCCCAGCGCCAGCGTTCCTCGACCCAGTCGCGGCCCCGCTCGCCCATGCGGCGGCGCAGGTCGGGGTCCTGGAGCAGAGTGACGACGCGGTCCGCGGACTCCTCCGGGGAGCCGCCGCGCACGACCCAGCCCGTCTCGCCGTCGAGCACCGCGTCCGGCGCGCCGCCGGAGTCGCCGGCGACGACCGGGAGGCCCGTCGCCGACGCCTCGAGGTAGACGATGCCGAGGCCCTCGACGTCCAGCCCGCCGCGGCGTGTGCGGCACGGCATCGCGAAGACGTCGCCGGCGCCGTAGTACGCGGGCAGTTCCTCCCACGGGACCGCCCCGGTGAAGCGGACGGAGGCCGCCACGCCCGTGGTCCCGGCGAGCCTCCGCAGGTCCTTCTCGTAGGGCCCGCCGCCGACGACCAGCAGCACCGCGTCCGGCACCTTCGCGAGGATCGCGGGCATGGCCCGGATCAGGGTGTCCTGGCCCTTGCGGGGCACCAGCCGGGAGACGCAGACGACCACCGGGCGGTCGGTGAGCCCGAGCCGTTCGCGCACCGCCTCGCCGCCCGAGCCCGGATGGAAGGTCTTCTCGTCGACGCCCGGCGGCAGTTGCACCATCCGTCCGGCCGCCTCGGGCGTCAGCGCGGCGGCGATCCGCGAGCGCGTGTACTCGCCGAGGTAGGTGATCGTGTCCGTGCCCTCGCCGATCCGGCGCAGCAGTTGCCGGGATCCGGGCAGCTGGGCCCACCCCGCCTCGTGGCCGTGCGCCGTCGCGACGAGACGCCGCGCACCCGCCCGTCGCAGCGCCGGAGCCATCAGCCCGAGCGGGGCGGCGGCCCCGAACCACACCGATGTGCACCCGTGCTCCCGCAGCAGCCCCACCGCGCGCCGGGTGACGCGCGGGGTGGGCAGCAGCATCGCCGTCCGGTCGCGGACCACCGTGAACGGCTGCTCGGCGTCGAACGCGGCCGTCGCCTCCGCCCCATGGCGACCGTGCTTCCAGGTGGAGGCGTAGACGACGATATGTTCGGGGTCCAGGCGCAGCGCCATGTTGTGGAGGAACGCCTGGATGCCACCGGGGCGCGGCGGGAAGTCGTTGGTCACGACGAGGGTCTTGTCCATCGCCGCCGACAGTACCAACGGCGGCCGCGTCCCATCGCGGGCGGACCGGCGTGACCGGCATCATGGCGGTCGGGCCCGGCACGGCGGCGGGGACGGCGCACAGGGCACGGGACCGATCGAGCGGCACGGGGTGATCATGAAAGGCACAGGGCGTTCCGCCGCAGCGGGCGGCACCGCGGCGAGACCCTCCGCGTCCGGGTTCTCCGTGACCGCGGCCGTCGCGGCCTTCGCCCTCACCAGGGCGCTGCTGCTGCTCTGGGTGCTGAAGCTCCTCCCCGTCCGGGGTCCCGACGTGACCAGCGACGTCGCGGTGATCTACCGGGGCTGGTACGAGGTGCTGCGGACCGGCACGTATCCGCTGGACGACGTCACCTGGCAGTACCCGCCCGCGGCCGCCCTGGCGATCCTGTCCCCCGGCATGCTGCCGTTCCTGGACTACGTCCGCGCCTTCTTCGTGCTGGTACTGGTCTGCGACGCGGTGGTCCTGGGGCTGCTGCAGTACGCGGGGCGGCGGCCCGGCAGATCGACGAGGGGGATGTGGTTCTGGATCGCGGGGGTGCCGCTGCTGGGTCCGACGGCGTACGCCCGCTACGACCTGATGGTGACCGCGGTCGCGGTCGCCGCGCTCTTGGCCGCCGCCCGCCGACCCGGGATCGCCGGGGCGCTGGCCGGGTTCGGGGCGATGCTGAAGGTGTGGCCGGTGCTGCTGCTGACCGGGCTGCGGCAGAGACGGGCCTGGATCGCCGCGACGGTCACGGCGGCGTCCCTGCTGCTGGTCCTCACCGTGTCGATGCCCGGGGCCCTGGCGTTCCTGGGCTTCCAGCGGGACCGGGGCACCGAGGTCGAGTCGCTGGGCGCGCTGGTATTCCACGTGGCACGGCACTTCGGCTGGGAGGGGCAGGTCCTGCTGAACTACGGTTCGGTCGAGTTCCTCGGCCCGTACGTCCCCCTGGTCAGCGGCGTGGCGCTGGGTCTCACGGCAGCGGCTTTCGGCTGGCTGGCGGTGTGGCGGCTGCGGGCGTCGGAGTTCTCCGCCGCGACGCCGGCGGACGCGGCGTTCACAGCGGTGCTCCTCTTCACGACCACGAGCCGAGTGATCAGCCCCCAGTACCTGATCTGGCTGCTCGGACTGGCCGCGGTCTGTCTCGCCTTCCGGTCGAGCCGGATGGCCCTGCCGAGCCTGCTGGTGCTGGTGGCGACGGGGCTCACCTTCCTGGAGTTCCCCGTCTGGTTCGACAAGGTGGTCGCGAGCGACCCCGAGGGGATCGCGGTCCTCGCGGCCCGCAACGGCCTCCTGGTCGCGGCCGCGCTGCTGGCGTGCCGCCGCCTCTGGACGAGCACGGTCCCGGCGCGACGGCGCAGGCGGGCGCTGCCGGCTCGTTCCGACCGCGACAGCGACAGGGCCGCCGTCGGTTCCTGACGCCGCACGGGTACGGCCCCGGCCCCAGGCGCGGGTACGCTCCCCGGATTCCGGGCCCGTGCACCCCGGCGGGACCTCGTCGGCCCCGCCGCCCCGGCGCACCGCAGACCTCACTCCAGCCGCTCGCGCACGTACTCCCGCCAGTCCGCCGTGAAGCGTTCAGGGCTCGTGCCCAGCACCTCGTCGAGCGCCGACTCCACCGCCCCGTCGCGCTCCCCGGAGGCACCCACCGTCCGGTAGAACGCGCGCAGCCGCTCCTCGCCCCAGCGGTCGGCGATCAGCTCGCAGGCCAGCCAGCCGCCCTCGTAGGCGCGACCCAGCGCCCGGGCGTCACCGCCGAAGCGGAAGTCGGCGTCGGTGGGGAGAGCCGCGGGGAGCTCGCCGCGGAGGACCGCGCGGCGCAGTTCCGGTGCCGCCCGACGGGGGTCGCGGCCGGTGCCGCGGTAGGCGGCCCAGTCGGCGAAGCCCTCGGAGAGCCAGAGCGGGGTGGCGGCCGAGGTGTGCGCACGGGTGGCCACGTGCGCGGTCTCATGGGTGAGGACGACGCGTCGGCCGAGATCACCGAGCACTTCGTACGCCTCGGGGTTGACGGTCACCCGGTCCGCGGGTGCCGGGCCGCCGCCCTTGTCGGGGGCGGCCGCTCTGCCCGTGGTGACCGCCGCGATGCCCCGGTACTCCGCGGCGGGCGCGCCCAGCAGACGTCCCATGGCGTCCAGCGAGGCGGGTACCACGACCACCACCCGCCCCGCCCAGGCCCCGCCCCACGCGGCCGAGACGGCGGGGACGGCCCGGTCGGCGTCCGACGCGATCCGCCGGAGCCACGCCGGCTCCTGACCGACGCCGAGGACCAGGCTGTGGGTGCCGCGCACCACCTCGATGTCGCCCTGCTGCCACAGCTGCTGTCCGCCGCCGCGGCCGGGGCGGTCGGCGGTGATGTGCCAGCGGCCGTTCCGCTCCGCCAGTTCCAGGCGGCGCTCGGCGGTCACCGGCGAGGGGTCGTAGCCGTCGAGCCGGTAGCGCAGCTCGACGTCGGCCGTGGCCCGGACGCCGGAGCGCCGTACGCCGGTGAGCCGGTACTCCCAGGAACTCAGCGGCACCTCGGCGAGGTTCGCGAACTCCGCACGCGCCGCCGCCTTCAGCTGCCGGGCGGAGGGGTCGAGGGCCGCCAGATAGCCCGCCTCGTCGTGGCGGAGCACCGCGGCGGCGCGGGCGTCGAGCGTGCGCTGGACGTCGCGCCCGGTGGTGTCCCGCCGCGGTGCGTCGGCGCAGCCGCCCGTCACCAGGGACCCGGCCAGGAGGAGCCCGGTCAGGACGAGCGCCGCCCCGCGCCGCCATCCCGCCGTCCGCCCGAAGAACCCCTGATCGGCCACCCTGCCGATCGTAGGCGAACCGTGGAGCGGGCCGACCCGGTCCCGGGCGGTCCGGGGAGGGGCCGCGGCCCGTCGGGGAGCGGGCCGGGGGAGTCCCGTTTCCCGGCAGGACCCGTCCCGCTCAGCGCCGGTCCGGCGGGACCCGCCCCGCTCAGGGCCGGGTCACCGAGGCGATCGGCATCATCCCCACCGGGTCGTAGCGCACCGCCGCCCCGGGGTAGGGCGCGTGGACGACCTGCCCGTTGCCGACGTACATGGCCACGTGACTGGCGTCGGAGCGGTACGTGACCAGGTCACCGGGCCTCGCCTGGGACAGCGGGACCTGCCGTCCTGCGTACCGCTGCGCCTGGGAGGTGCGGGGCAGCCCGACGCCGGCCTGGGCGTAGGACCACTGGGTGAGGCCGGAGCAGTCGAAGCCGTTCGGTCCGTTGGCGCCCCAGACGTACGGTCTGCCGACGGCGCTCTGCGCGGCCGCCACCGCCGCGCCCGCACGCGCGGACGAGGGGCCCGCCCCGCCCGACAGGTCGGGGACGCCGCGGCCGGAGCGGGACGCCCGGTCGTAGGCAGCCCGCTCCGACGCCGGCAGCGAGGCCAGCAGCCGCTCGGCCGACGCGAGCTTGGCCTCGACGGTCCGCTTGTGGCGGGCCAGGGCGGTCCTGGTGCGCTCCAGTTCGGCCAGTTTCCGGGCGGCTTCGGAACGCTCCTGGCCGAGGCGCCGCTGGGCCCGCCGGAGGTCGCTCAGCACGGTCGCCTCCCGGTCGCCGAACCGGTCCAGCACCGCCGCCCGGTCGAGGTACGTGTCGGGATCGCCGGAGAGCATTAGGGCGAGCGCCGGGTCCACCCCGCCGGAGCGGTACTGGGCCCCGGCCACGGAACCGAGCGCGTCCCGCATCCGGTTGACGGCCTCCTGGCCGCGGGCCGCCCGGTCCTGGGCCCGGGCCACCTGAGCGCGCAGTTCGTCGGCGTGCTCGCCCGCCTTGTTGTACTGCTCCGTCGCCTTCTCGGCCTGCTCGTACAGCCGGTCGACCTGGGCGCGGGTGGCGGCGGGACCGCCGGACGGGTCGGCTCCGGCCGGTGCGGTACCGAGCGCGGCCGCGGCGGTCGCCGCCGCGGCTGAAAGGAGGGTGACCCGGGCACCCCGGTCGAAACCGGACGCTGAGGGTCGGCGATGGGACGCCACAGGAGCCGTACTCCCTTCCGCTGGACGCAGCCTGAGCGGCTGCTGCGCGGCAGACAGTAACGGCGAGGGAGGGGGACGGCCAAAAGCCGCATCGAGCACATACAGTGACGCCCCGCGGGAGACCACAGGTCACCGGCGGGGCGCACCGTCAGCGGCGCATACCGCAATTCGCCCGATCGGGCGCCGGTTGGTGGGGCGTCAGATCCGGACGCCGAACTGGAAGGTGCCCATGTAGTCCATGGACTCGTAGCGGACGACGGTGCCGGGCTTCGGGGCGTGCAGGATCTGGTTGTTGCCCGCGTACAGACCCACGTGCGAAAGGCTGTTGAAGAAGACCAGGTCGCCCGGCTTGAGCTGGCTGCGGCCGATCTTCACACCGTCGTTCTGCTGGGTGTAGGTGGTCCGGGTGAGGCTCACGCCGGCCTGGCGGTACGCCCACTGGGTCAGCCCCGAGCAGTCGTAGGAGTTGGGGCCCTCGGCGCCGGAGACGTACGGCTTGCCCAGCTGGGTGGCGGCGGCGTTCAGCGCGGCGGCACCGCGCTGGGAGGCCGGCACCTCGTTGCCGAGGTTCACGCGCTCACCCGCGGCACGGCTGGCGCGCTCCTCCTCCTCCTGCAGCTTCGCCCGCTCGGCGGCGGTCAGGGTGTTGAGGAGCTTCTGGGCCTCGGAGAGCTTGCCCTGGATCTTGGCCTTCTTCTCGCCGAGCGTCTTGCGGACGTCCTCGAGGTCACCGAGCTTGCGGGTGGCCTCGGCGCGCTGCTGGGCGAGGTCGCGCTGCTTTGACTGGATGTCCTCCAGCGCGGTCGCCTGCTTGGCGCCGAGCTGGTCCATCGCGGACGCCTTGTCCAGGTACGTGTCCGGGTCACCGGAGAGGAAGAGCTGGACGGACGGGTCTATGCCGCCGGAGCGGTACTGGGCGCTGGCCACCGAACCCAGCTTGTCCCGCATGGTGTTGAGCTCGTCCTGCCCACGGGCGACGCGGTCCTGGATCGCGTCGATCTCCTTCTGGAGCTTGGTCTGCTGCTCCTTGGCCAGGCTGTGGTCCTCGGTGGCCTTCTCCGCCTCGTGGTAGAGGGCGTCGACCTTGGCCTTGACCTCGTCCTTGCTCGGCTTGGCCGGAGCGGCCTGGGCGGCCTGCGAGGTGAGGGCGACGGCCGCGGCGGCGGTCGCGGTGAGCACGGTCACACGGGTGCGGCTCGGCTGCTTGGGACGACGGTGGGACGCCACGAAGGCGAGCTCCTTCTTCCTCGAGCCGCCTGCCGGGCCGTGGGGGGATCCCCGGCTTCGCGCACACTCGACTCCCCCGCGAAAAAGGGATGAACTGCGCGAAATCGGCGGTTCCTTCGCTGTCATCCCGGATGGACGATCAACCGCGCGAAGGTTCGAGGCCTGACCCTAGTGACCTTCCTGTGATCACTTCAAATCCTCATGAGAAAAATCTGGCCCACGGAGCGCATTCTTTACACGCACCCCACGGGCAGTAGCGGCGACTTGACGGTACGTTCCGCGAAATCGGGCATTAAGCCCAGGAGTTACGAGTCACACTAGACACGCGAAAGCCGCTTCAGCAGCATCGCGGACGCGACCGGCCTCGCCCCGGCCTTCGCCACCCCGTCGGCGACCTCGCGGTCCGTGGAGACCACGACCACGGGCCGGCCCGGCGGCTCGGCCCGGACCAGCTGACGGATCAGCTCGTCCGCGGTCACACCGGGCTTGGAGAACAGCACCCGCACCCCGCGCGGGGGCGCCAGCAGCACCGGCGCGGCGAGTTCGGCACCGTCGAAGACGCAGGTGATCTCGGCGCCGGTCTGCGCGGCCAGCATCGCGAGTCCGCCGAGCAGCCGCAGCCGCTGCTTCTCCAGCGGCATCGTCGGATAGCCGGTCTTCGTGACGTTGTACCCGTCAACGAGCAGATGGACCTGGGGCAGCGCCAGCAACTGGTCCAGCATCGCCGGGTCGGTCTCGGACAGTGCGCGCGCCGCGATGTCCTTGGGGCTCATCCGGCCGGGCTCCACGGCGTCGACGGTGTCGGCCGGGTGCACGGAGGCGGGTGGCAGGGCCAGTTCGCGGCGCAGCCCGGAAGCCGCGTCCAGCACGGTGTCCAGCAGCAGCCGCACCCGCATGTCCTCGATCGACCGGCCCTCGCGGGCGGCCTTGCGGCTCGCCTCGACCGCGGCCTCCGCCTCGGCGAGCCTGGCCTTGAGCCGGCGCGCCTCGCTCTCGGCCGCGGAGACCTGCGCGTGCGCCTCTGCCCTGGCGCCCTCGTGCTCCGCGTTGCCGCGGCGCACGGCCGCCTCGGCGCGCTTGACGTCGCTCTGGGCACTGCGCAGCTTGCGGTGCAGCGCGTCCGACTCCTTGCGGGCCGCGTCCAGCTCGGTGCGCAGCCGCTCGGTCTCGGCCTTGTGCTGCGCCTTCAGCCGGTCCAGCTCCTCGCGGAGCCGCTGCAGCTCGCGCCTGCTCTCATCGTCCGCGCGCTCGGCGTCGACCCGCTGGGCCTCCTCGCCGGCGGCGGCCACCAGCTTGCCCCAGCCGGCCGGCCGCAGCACATAGGCGGCCGCCGCCACGTCGACGGGGTCGGCGGCCGCGGGAGGCGTCCCGGACTCCAGCGCGGAGGCGAGCTCGGGCTGGGAGTCGCGGAGCCGTTCACCGATGCGCTGCCGGAAGACGGGGTCGCCCTCCAGAACCGCGGCCATGGCGTTGCCCGCGTACTTCGCCCGGCGGGTCGGGGTGAACCGGGCGTACTGCCTCAACTGGGCGGGGAGTTCGGTGATGCTCAGCCCGCCGAAGGCGTCCGAGACCAGTGCGACGACCCGTCGCCGCACGCCTTCCGGCAGCGGGCGGTCGAGCGCCTCGGCGGCGTCGCCGGCACCGGCCGGCCCGGCGCCGCTCTCGGGCTGCTCCACGATCCGTCACCCCACTGTCTTCCCGCGGGTCGCACCGCTCCGTCAGGAGCCGCTGCCCGGCCTGTCCACCAGTTCGATCTGGTCCACGGCGTTGCACCAGCGGCAGCGGACCGCCTCGATGGTCTCACTCACCACATCGCGCTCCTCCACCTTGGGCTCCCCCGCCAGATCCAGATGGACGTACTCGACGACCTTGGAGGACCGGGTCACGTCGAAACGGGTGAGATTGCCGCACAGGGTGCAGCGCCACCGGGTGGTCTCCGTGGGCATGGGTACCGTCGTCATCGGCCGTCCTCGTCTCCTCGTGCGTACTGCCCGTAACCCTACGACCTCACGGGTCCGCCGCGACACGGCGAGGCGGTCTGCCCGCATCGGTCCCGGTACGCCATGCTCTGGGCATGATCGATCGGTGGACGGCGGTACGGGGCGTGACGACCGGCCCGGTGGTGACCTACGGAGCGATCGGCATGTGCTGCCTCCTGTTCGTCGTCGGTCCGGTCTCCGGGCTCAACCCGTCGTACGGCACCGGGGACACCCTGCTCACCGCCCAGGCCGTCCACTTCGAACGCTGGGGCGTGATCCCGAGCGAACTGCTGCAGGGCTCCCCGAGGGCCCTGCTCACCCCGCTGACCGCACTCTTCGTACACGGCAGCTGGCTCCATCTGCTGGGCAACATGCTCTTCCTCCATGTCTTCGGCGCCATGGTCGAGGAACGCATGGGGCACGCGGAGTTCGCGCTCTTCTACCTGGGGTGCGGCTATCTGGCACTCCTCGCCTACGCGGCGGCCAACGCCGAGTCGGACCACACGCTCGTCGGGGCGTCCGGAGCCATCTCGGGCGTGCTGGGCGCCTTTCTCTGCCTCTTCCCGAGGACGCGGGTGACAAGCCTCTATCCCTTCCTGTTCTTCCTGCCGCTGCGCTTCCCCGCGTGGATGGTGCTGATCTTCTGGTTCGTGCTGCAGTGGCTGGCGGAGGCGCAGAGCTCGTCCACGGGCCCCGGGGTGGCGTATCTGGCACATCTGGTGGGGTTCGGTATCGGGTTCCTCTACGCGTGGGGCCGATTCCGACAGGCCGCTAGAGTGAAACCCCCAGCAGCGGCCACCGAGGGAGAAGGACAGCCGTGATCACCGCGATCGTGCTCATCAAGACCAGCGTGGACCGCATTCCCGAGATCGCCGAGTCGATCGCCTCCCTGGACAGCGTCAGCGAGGTCTTCTCGGTCACCGGCACCTACGACCTGATCGCCATGGTCAGGGTCGCGAAGCACGACGACCTGGCCGATGTGATCCCCGGGCGGATCAGCAAGATCCCCGGAGTCGAGGCCACCGACACCCATGTCGCGTTCCGTACGTACTCCCAGCACGACCTGGAGGCAGCGTTCGCGATCGGACTCGACGCGTAGCTCGCCGCGCGAGCCGGAGGCCGGCCGGAGGCCGACGGGCGCACTCGGGTCCCCGGCGCCGCGGGCACCGGGTCGGCCGGTGCCCGCCGGACCGCTCGGGCCCGGCGTCCCGTGCTGGACGGTGCGGAGCCGGCCGGGGGCGCGCGGAGCGGTCGGGCCGGCGGGCGCCGACGCGGGAGAGGCCCCGCTGCCGTCCCGTCCGGCCCGCACGGCTCACACGGCTCACACGGCTCACACGGCGGGAACGCAACGCCCGTCCTCGGTGCGGTAGTTCCACCTCGCACCGTCGCGCACCAGTTCCGTGACCGCCCCCACGAACCGCTCCACGTGCTCGTCCGGCGTACCGGCCCCGAAGCTGACCCGGATCGCGTTCAGCGGCCTCCCCCGGCCTTCGGCCGGGTGGACCCCCGCCTCGCTTCGCTCGCCCGGCCCGGCCTCCGGGGCACCGCACTCGCCGACCTCCTGCGGGTCACCGCCCAGCAGCGTACGGACCAGCGGGTGGGCGCAGAACAGTCCGTCGCGCACGCCGATGCCGTACTCGGCGGACAGCGCGGCCGCGAAGTGCGAGCTGTTCCAGCCCTCCACCACGAAGGAGATGACGCCGACCCGGGGGGAGTCGTCGCCGAACAGCGACAGCACCCGGACCTCGGGCACTTGGGCGAGACCCGCACGGACCTTCGCGATCAGGTGCCGCTCGCGCTCGACGAGGGCGTCGAAGCCGGCCTCCGTGAGAGCCCTGCAGGCGGAGGCGATCGCGTAGGCGCCGATGACGTTCGGCGAGCCGGCCTCGTGGCGGGCCGCGGTGGTGTGCCACTCGACGTCCACGCCGCCGTCGGTGCGGCGCGAGACCTTCCGCGAGGCGCCGCCGCCCGCGAGGTACGGCTCGGCCTCCTGCAGCCAGTCCGCACGCCCGGCGAGGACACCGGAGCCGAACGGCGCGTACAGCTTGTGCCCGGAGAAGGCGACCCAGTCGACGTCCAGGTCCCGCACGGAGACGCGGTGGTGCGGGGCGAGCTGGGCGGCGTCCAGGACGATGCGCGCGCCGTGGGCGTGCGCCGCAGCGGCCAGTTCCCGTACGGGCCACAGCTCGCCGGTCACGTTGGACGCACCGGTCACACAGACCAGGGCAGGGCCGTAGGGGTCGCGGCGGGCGAGCGCCGACTCCAGCGTCCGGACCGCCTCGCCCGGGGTGCGCGGGGCGTTCAGGTACGTCACACGGGCGCACGCCCACGGCAGCAGGGCGGCGTGGTGCTCGGTCTCGAAGACGAAGACCTCGCAGCCGACGGGGAGCGCGCCGGCCAGCAGGTTCAGCGAGTCGGTCGTCGACCGGGTGAACACGACCTGGTCGCCGTCGCGGCAGTCCAGGAACTCGTGGACCGTGGCCCGGCTGTTCTCGAACAGGTCGGTGGACAACTGCGAGAGGTACCCGGCTCCGCGGTGGACGCTGCCGTAGTACGGGGCGTACGCGGCGACGTCGTCCCACACGCGCTGCAGGGCCGGGGCGCTGGCCGCGTAGTCGAGTGCGGCGTAGGTGACTTCGCCGGCGGTCACGAGCGGCACGGCGACGTCCCGGCCGAGCACCGGCAGCGGGGCGCCGCAGCAGGGGTCGTGGTCGCCGGCGGCGGTTCGGGCGACGGCCGCGACGGCTCCGGCCGGGCCGTCCGCGGACGTGACGGCGGAGGCGGCGGAGGCGGCGGAGGCGGCGGCAGGGGTGGCGGTCTCGACGGTGTGCGGGCGCACGGACATGGCGGTATCTCCCGGCAGGTAAGGGCGAAATGGGCGTGAAGGACCCGCACGGCGGCACGACGGCCGGCAACGGCCGCTCCGTATACGGGTGCTGCCTCGACGCACGGCACAACAGGCGCGCACGGAGGGGGAAAAGGGGCCGAGGGGCCCTAACGCATTCGCTTGCTCACGAGACAGCTCCCTCGAGGACCAGGACCCCAGGGCTGCGACATTCACCGATGTCCGCGGGGTCCGCGCTTGCCGTGGACCTCGCTGCCCACGGCCTGGTCTTCACCCGGGGCACCCCGCCACGGACGGAGGGTTGCCGGACAGCGGGCCGGGGCCGTAGTCGCTGTCACTCATGACCTTGGGAAGCATCCTGCCATACGCCCCACTGTGCGCAAGGCGCGGTCCGCCATCCGGACTGCGCCCCGCGTCACGTCACGCGTTGCTCGCCGCCACCCAGCGGTCCAGCGCCCGCTTCGCCCCCCCCGAGTCGATGGACTCCGCGGCCCGGGCCATTCCGGCCCTGAGCCGGTCCACGAGATCACCCTCGTCCCCGCCGAGCGCGACCAGCGCCGCGGCCGAGTTCAGCAGGACCGCGTCCCGCACGGGCCCGGTCTCCCCGGCGAGCAGCCGACGGGCGACATCCGCGTTGTACGAGGCGTCCGCGCCGCGCAGCGCCTCCACCGGGACCAGCTCGATGCCCACGTCCCGGGGGTCGAAGGCCTCCTCGTGCACGGCACCGTCCCGGACCGCCCACACCCGCGAGGTCGCGGTCGTCGTGAGCTCGTCCAGGCCGTCGTCGCCGCGGAAGACCAGCGCGCTGGAGCCCCGCGCGGCCAGCACACCGGCCATGATCGGGGCCATCCGGGCGTCCGCGACGCCGGTGGCCTGGGCCCTCACCCGAGCGGGGTTGGTCAGCGGACCCAGGAAGTTGAAAGTCGTACGGATTCCGAGCTCCCTGCGGGCCGCGGCGACGTGCCGCAGCGCCGGGTGGAACTTCACCGCGAAGCAGAAGGTGATCCCCGCCTCCTCGGCGACCGCGGCGACCCGCTCCGGCGTCAGCTCCAGATTGACGCCGAGCTTCTCCAGGACGTCCGAGGCTCCGCTCGCGCTCGACGCGGCCCGGTTGCCGTGCTTGACCACCTTCGCACCGGTGCCGGCCACGACGATCGCGGACATGGTGGAGATGTTGACGGTCTTGGCGCCGTCGCCGCCCGTGCCCACGATGTCGACCGTGTCACCGGGCACCTCTATCGTCCGGGCGTGCTCGTACATCGTCCGCACGAGCCCGGAGATCTCCTCGACGGTCTCGCCCTTGGCCCGCAGAGCCACGGCGAAGCCCGCGATCTGCGCGTCGGTCGCCTCGCCCCGCAGGATGCGGTCCATGGCCCAGGCGGTCGCCTCCGCGCTCTGGTCACGGCCGTACAGCAGGGAGTCCAGCACCTCGGGCCAGGAAAGGCCCGCCGCGGTGGATCCACCTGCGGGGGTCACAGCGCTCATGGTCGCTCCTGGGTCCGTCCGGATGGGAATGCCCCCACCCTATCGAGCCCCGGGACGGCGGAGAGCCCCGTCCATCGGATGGACGGGGCTCTCCGCCTGGCGGTCGCCGGGTGGTCACCCGGCCGTGGCGATCGCTGCGATCAGCGAAGGGGATCAGTGGTGGCCGTGGCCGCTGGTGATCTCCTTGTACTCCTCGACGGTCGGCTTCGCGACCTGGTTGTCCTTGCCGTAGTACGCCTTGCTGAGCCGCGCCCGGAGCTTCTCGGTGCGCGAGACCTTCCGCTCCACGCCGTTCTCGTCGACCGTCGGGCCGATCTCGACCGGCGTGTACTGCTGGTGGGCGGTGAGCGTGTGCAGGGCCTCCTGCGTCAGCGGCTCGTGGACCTCGACGAACTCACCGTGCGGCAGGCGCTTGATGATGCCGGACTCGCGTCCGTGCAGCACCTTGTCCTTGTCGCGCCGCTGCAGACCCATGCAGATCCGCTTGGTGATGACGAAGGCCAGGACCGGTCCGGCGAAGAAGAAGATCCGGACGAACCAGGTGATCGAGTTGATCGACAGATGGAAGTGGGTCGCCCAGAGGTCGTTTCCACCACCGATCAGCAGCACGAAGTACCAGGTCAGCCAGGCCACACCGAAGGCGGTACGGGTCGGGGCGTTGCGCGGGCGGTCCAGGATGTGGTGCTCGCGCTTGTCCCCGGTGACCCAGGACTCGATGAACGGGTAGACCGCGATGGACGCCAGCACCAGCGGGAAGATCACCAGCGGGATGAAGACGCCCAGGACCAGGGTGTGGCCCCAGAGGTTGATCTCCCAGCCGGGCATCACGCGGATCAGACCCTCGGAGAAGCCCATGTACCAGTCGGGCTGGGCGCCCGTGGACACCAGGTCCGGCCGGTACGGGCCGAGCGCCCAGATCGGGTTGATCGTGGCGATCGCCGAGATGACCGCGATGACGCCGAAGACCAGGAAGAAGAAGCCGCCGGCCTTGGCCATGTAGATCGGCAGCAGCGGCATGCCGACCACGTTGTTGTTGGTCCGGCCGGGACCCGCGAACTGCGTGTGCTTGTGGTAGAAGACCAGGATCAGGTGCGCCACCAGCAGGCCGAGCATGATGCCCGGCAGCAGCAGGATGTGGATCGAGTAGAACCGGGCCACGATGTCGCCGCCGGGGAACTCCCCGCCGAACAGGAACATCGACAGGTACGTACCGACGATCGGCACGGACAGGATCGCGCCCTGCATGAAGCGGACACCGGTGCCGGAGAGCAGGTCGTCCGGGAGCGAGTAACCGGTGAACCCGGTGAACATGCCCAGGACGAAGAGCAGGAAGCCGAACAGCCAGTTGATCTCGCGCGGCTTGCGGAACGCGCCCGTGAAGAAGACGCGCATCATGTGGACCATCATGGCCGCGAGGAAGATCAGTGCCGCCCAGTGGTGGATCTGCCGGATCAGCAGACCGCCGCGGACGTCGAAGCTGATGTCCAGGGTCGAGGCGTACGCCTCCGACATCAGCACGCCCTGCATCGGGACGTAACTGCCGTGGTACTCCACCTCGTTCATCGACGGGTGGAAGAACAGCGTCAGGTACACACCCGTGAGGATGATGATGATGAAGCTGTAGAGCGCGACCTCACCCAGCATGAAGGACCAGTGGTCCGGGAAGATCTTGCGCATGTTGGCCTTGGCGAGGGAGTAGATCCCCAGCCGGCCGTCGGCCCAGTCGGCGACGCGCTCGCCGGCCGGAGCCTTCCTCTTGTCAGTTGCAGTGCTCATCCGCGCTCCCAGAAAGCAGGACCGACGGGCTCGTCGAAGTCGCCGAGCGCTTGGAGGAAGCCTTCGTCATTCACACCGATCCGCAGCTGCGGAAGGGCGTGACCGGCCGGGCCGAAGATGACGCGGGCGCCGTCGGAGAGGTCGAAAGTGGACTGGTGGCACGGGCAGAGCACGTGGTGCGTCTGCTGCTCGTACAGGGAGATCGGGCAGCCGACGTGGGTGCAGATCTTCGAGAACGCGACGATGCCCTCGTGGGACCACTCGAGCTCGCGCTTGTCCTTGATGTCCTCCGGCTGGATCCGGACGATCATCAGGGCGGCCTTGGCGATCTCGGTCTGGAAGCTGTGGTCGTGCTCGGTCAGACCCTCGGGCATGGCGAAGGTCAGCGAACCCACGGCCACGTCCTCGGGACGCAGCGGCTCGTGCGTGTTCATGTTGATGAGCTGCTTGCCCTTGGCCCACAGCGTGTGGCGGAGCTTGTCCTCCGGCAGCGGACCGAGGTCGCGCAGCAGCACCACACCGGACAGCGGCACCATGGCCAGCGCGCCGAAGAGGGTGTTGCGGATCAGTTTGCGCCGGCCGAAGCCGGACTCCTCCGCACCCGCGGCGAAGTCGGCCAGGACCTTGGCCTTGACCTCCGGCGCGGCCTCGATCGGGTGACGCTCGTCCACCAGCTCCTGGTCGGACATCAGGGTGCGGGCCCAGTGGACCGCGCCCGCGCCGATGCAGAACAGGGCGACACCGAGCGTCACGCCCAGCGAGAAGTTCAGCGCGCTGACGTGACCGAACGGCCAGATGTAGACGATCTTGTCAACCGGGAAGATCACGTACGAGGCGATGAACGCGATCGTCGCGAGCATCGACACGGTGAACAGCAGGGCGACCGTACGCTCGGACCGCTTGGCGGCCCGCTCGTCGATGTCCTGGATCCGCGGCCGGTGGGCCGGGAGGCCCGGGTCGGCGAAGGGGTCCTTCGTCGCCACGGCGCCGTGCGCGTGCTCCTGCTCGGAGGGCAGGGTCTCTTCGGGAATGTCTTGGCTACTCATGACTTCTTGGCCTTAGCGGTGTGGGCCGCGACCCAGATGGCGGTGGCGATCAGCGCACCCAGACCGAACACCCATGCGAACAATCCCTCGCTGACGGGTCCGAGCCCACCGAGGCTCAGTCCGCCCGGGGTCTCCGACTCGCCGCTGTTCACCGTCTGGATGTACGCGATGATGTCGCGCTTCTCCTGCTCCGGCATCGTCGTGTCGGGGAAGGACGGCATGTTCTGCGGGCCGGTCTGCATGGCCTCGTAGATGTGCTTCGGGCTCACGCCCTCCAGGTTCGGGGCGTACTTGCCGTGCGTCAGCGCACCGCCCTCACCCGTGAAGTTGTGGCACTGGGCGCAGTTGGTGCGGAACAGGTCACCGCCTCGGGCGATGTTCGCACCCTCGGGGTTGTACTGCTTCTCGGTCGGCGTGACCGGGCCCGGGCCCAGGGAGGCGATGTACGCCGCGAGCTGGTCGATCTCGGCCTGCGAGTAGATGTTCGGCTTCTTCGGCACCTGGGCGCCCGGCTGCTGGGCGGGCATACGGCCGGTGCCGACCTGGAAGTCCACGGCGGCAGAACCCACGCCGATCAGGGACGGCCCGTCTGAGGTGCCCTGACCGCCGGTTCCGTGGCAGCTGGCGCAGCCGACGGTGTAGAGCTTCTTGCCCTCCTCGATGGCGAGTGACTGGGCGGTTTCATCGGCCTGCGCCCTGTCCGCGGGCGCGAACGCGGCGTACAGCCCCCCAGTGGCCGCCAGCGCGAGGAGTAGGACGACGACCGCCGCCAGCGGATGGCGTCGTCGTGCGGAGAGCTTTTTCACGGATTACCCCGGTGTCAGGATCTTCTGCGTCGATGCTTCTGGAATGTGTGCGGGTACGGAGCCCGGCTACTTGATCATGTAGATCGTGGCGAAGAGGCCGATCCAGACGACATCGACGAAGTGCCAGTAGTAGGACACGACGATGGCGGCGGTTGCCTGCTCGTGGGTGAACCTCCGGGCCGCGTACGTCCTGCCGAGAACGAGCAGGAAGGCGATGAGACCGCCCGTCACGTGCAGACCGTGGAAGCCGGTGGTCAGGTAGAAGACCGAGCCGTACGGGTCCGACGAGAGCGAGAGGCCCTCGTGCTTGACCAGCTCGGTGTACTCGAACACCTGGCCGCCGATGAAGATCGCACCCATCACGAACGTGATCACGAACCAGGTGCGGAGCTTCTTCACGTCACCGCGCTCGGCGGCGAAGACGCCGAGCTGGCAGGTGAGGGAGGAGAGCACCAGGATCGTGGTGTTGGTCGCCGAGAAGGGGAAGTTCAGGGTCGAGGCCCGTTCTGCCCAGTACTCGGCCCCCGTCACCGATCGCAGGGTGAAGTACATCGCGAAGAGGGCCGCGAAGAACATCAGCTCGGAACTCAGCCAGATGATGGTTCCGACGCTGGTGAGGTTCGGCCGATTGACCGACGGGTGCGCGTGCCCGGTTTCTACTGTCGTTGCTGTCGCCACGACCGACATTATGTCGGTCGCTTATCCAGCCCTCACTCCGGGGGGTGCCGTTCGGTGTGTCAGTGAGTCGTGTCCAGCCCGAACGGCCCATCAAAAGCAGTCATTGAGCCGGTACGGGCGGTGCTGATCGGGCCCTGTGAGGAGTAGCATCCGGCGCATCGGTGCAGCCCAGTTCTCCCCGACGAACCCGGAGGAACAATGCAGTCGACCGCCACGGTGCTGGTGTACAGCGACAACGCCGGCACCCGCGAACAGGTGCGGCTCGCCACGGGCCGCCGCCCGGCCGCCGACGTTCCCGCGGTCGAGTTCATCGAGTGCGCGACCCTGCCCGCGGTCCTCAAGGAGCTGGACAAGGGCGGGATCGACGTGTGCGTGCTCGACGGCGAGGCGGTGCCCGCAGGCGGCATGGGCGTCTGCCGCCAGATCAAGGACGAGGTCTTCCGCTGCCCGCCGGTCCTGGTGCTCATGGGGCGCCCGCAGGACGCCTGGCTGGCCACCTGGAGCCGTGCGGACGCGGCGGTGACGCTCCCGGTCGAACCGGTGGAGTTCGCCGAGGCCCTGGCGGGGCTGCTGCGCGGGCGACGGGCCGCGGCCTGACGCCCGCGGGGCCCGCCTCCGGTACGCCTCAGACCCTGGGGCGCAGCCGTGCCCCGTCGGCCGCGCTGCCGCCGTCCCGGGTGCCCTCCAGCAGCGCGCTGCCGGAGCGCCACTCGTCCCATTCGAGGTTCCAGTCGCCGAAGCCGTTCCCGAACGGGTCCATCCGGGCACCCAGGCTGTTGACGACCTTGACGATGTCGCCCTCGCGGACGGTCTTGAAGAACCAGGCCGCGTTGCCGGTGGACATGCCGGTGCAGCCGTGGCTGACGTTCGCGTACCCCTGGGAGCCGACGGACCAGGGCGCGGCGTGGACGTACTCGCCGCTCCAGGTGACCCTCGTCGCGTAGTAGACGGGCAGGTCGTACGACTCCGCGCTGCCGACCGGGATGCCGATGCTGGTACCGCGCATGCGGACGAAGTACTCCTTGCCGAGCACGACCTTGACGCCGTTGCGCGTCGAGAAGCCCGGCTTGCCGGTGGTCACCGGCATGGTTTTGATCACTTCCCCGTTGCGCTTGACCGTCATCTGGTGGGTGGAGGCGTCGGTGATGGCCTCCACGCGGTCGCCGATGGTCAGCTCGAGCGGCTTCGTGGGGCCGCCGTACAGCCGGTCGCCGACCTTCACGCCGTCCAGGGTGCTGTGCACCTCGACGGAGGCCCCGGCGGGCCAGTACTCCTTCGGACGGTAGTGCAGCTTCTTGTCGTCCACCCAGTGCCACGCGCCCTCCACCTCGGGCGTCGAGGTGACCTTGAGGGACCGTTCGACCGCGGCCCGGTCCGCCTTGGTGGCCACGGGGCGGCTGAGCTCGGCGGTGATGGGCTGGCCGACCCCGTAGGTGCCCGTCTTCGGGCCCAGTTCGACGCCCAGGAGGCGCTTCGGGGAGGCGGTCTCGAACGTGAGGGTACGGACACCGGGGGCGCCGCCGCCGTTCTCCGTGGAGACCCGGACGGTGTAGCGCGTTCCGGCCGCGAGAGGGCCCGTGGAGCGCCATCGCGCACCGTTCGCGGAGAGTTCGCCCGCCAGATAGCGGCCGGCGGTGTCGACTGCGGTGACGTCCGTGATCCGGCCGTCCTTGCCCTTGGCGGTGACCACCAGGGGCTTGTCCGGGTCTGCCTTGGTGCCCGAGGGAGGCGCGTTGAAGGCGACCTGACGCGCCGCGTCGTACGGCCTCGCCGACAACGGGTGGCTGTCCTGGCCGCCGCACGCGGTCGTCCCCGCCCCGAGGGCCAGGGCGAGCACGGTGCAGCTCGCTACGGTGCGCTTGCGCGGCGTGACGTTCATGAGCACACGCTATGGAGAACCCGCCGCGGCGGCGCGCCGGATGACTGCAAACGAGGGGCCCGGACACCACCCTTACGGGTCAGTGTCCGGGCCCCTGCGTGGTCCGGAGCGGTGTGTCCGCTACTGGTTCTGGTTCTCGCCGCGGTAGTACTCGAACACCCAGCCGAAGACGCCGACGAGGATCAGCGGGGCGGAGAAGTACATGATCCACCACCCCATCGCGACGGCCAGGAAGGCCAGCGCGCCGCCGAAGGCGAGCGAGAGCGGCTGCCAGCTGTGCGGCGAGAAGAAGCCGACCTCACCGGCCTCGTCCGCGACGTCGGCCTCCTTGTCGTCCTGCGCCATGGCGTCCACGCGCCGGGCCGTGAAGGCCAGGTAGTAGCCGATCATGATGCTCAGGCCGAAGGCCAGGAAGAGCGCCGTCGTACCAGCCGGCTCCTTCGACCACACGCCGTAGAGGATGGCCATGGCGAGGATGAAGACGCTCAGCCAGATGAACATCCTGCCTTGGATCTTCACTTGCCGGCCTCCTTGTCAGCGGTGATGGCACCGTGACCGGCGTGGTCGAGCTGGTCGAGAGCCGCGATCTCCGGGTGGTGCAGGTCGAACGCCGGGGATTCGGAGCGGATCCGCGGCAGGGTGAGGAAGTTGTGCCGCGGCGGCGGGCAGGACGTCGCCCATTCGAGCGAACGGCCG
>NZ_JASHLT010000064.1:0-61120 GCF_030056615.1 Streptomyces sp. HNM0645
CTCGGTTTCGGCCGGAACGAACCCCTCCAGCGTCCCGGACCCGTAGCAACTCACGTCAGGGCAGACAGAAGCACCCCCGGCGCACGCCACGGGATTTACCACGCCCACGGCGCGCGCCGAAGGCGCGCTGCGCTGCTGACCTGCGGACACCCGCCTGGGCGGCGCCGGCGGCCTCCCGGCCCCAGGGGACCTCGCGGTCCACGAGGCGCACCCGGCCCGGGGTGTTCACGGAGACCGCACGGTCCGCGGTGCCCCGCAGAGGGGGCCGCGGTCGGTCTCAGCTGAGCCGGAACACCGGCCCGCGGGGCGTGAAGGGGAGCGAGGCACCCTCCGGGACGAGATGGGCGTGCTCGGGCCGCACGCGCAGGACATCGCAGCAGCCTTCCGTGATGACGGGCACGGGCGCCGTCGCAGGGAAGTCCTCCGCGCGCCGCAGGAGGCGACCCCCGGCTGTGCGTCCGAACGGTCCGGACGTTCCGGACCTCTCGTCGCAGCCGGCTCTGTCGCCCCGTGCGGCGGTGCGCCCGGCGCGGTCCGGACCGACGCCCGGGGCGCTCGACCGGCTCCGGGCGCGGCCCGGACCGACGCCCGGCGGGCGCGACCGGCTCCCGTGAGCGCCTCGCCCGGGCGCCGGGCGGACGTCCCGTGTCGGCCCGCGGAAGGTCAGCCCTTGTCCACCTGCTCGCGCAGGACCTCGCCGGTGGCGGTGTCGATGTCGCAGGCCGTCTTGCTCCAGTCCTGCTGGTTGACGACGTCCACCGACCACACGAGCGTGTTGTCCTCGTCGCCCAGGTGGACGTCGGTGATGGTTCCCTGCTTCCTCTCCGTGGCCGTCTTCACCGCTTGCGCGGGCGACACCTGAGCCCTGGTCAGGCGGTCGGTGAGCTCACGCATGTCGTCCGCGTCCTGACCGGTCTCCGGCTGGGACCGCGGCACCGTGCCGGACACCCCGTCCACGAGGACCCGGTGGACCGTGCCGTTCTGGTCGGCCACCTCGGCGGTCCACTCGGGGCTGCCGGGGCTCGCTCGGTACGGGTGAGGCGGTGGCGCCGCCCTTGTAACGCCTCAGCTCGATCCCGACCAACTTGCTCCCGGCGACGGTGCCGACGGCCGTGTCCGCGGCCTTGTCCCAGGGGACCTCGGCCGCCTGCACCAGCGACATGCGTGCGACCTGGTCGTCGGTGGGGCGGGCCCGGTGCCGGTGGGGTCCGGTGAACNGACCTGGTCGTCGGTGGGGCGGGCCCGGTGCCGGTGGGGTCCGGTGAACCGGTCGGGCTGACGCCGGTCGGGGCCGCCGGGGTGGCGACGGTCGGGCTGACGCCGGTCGGGGCCGCCGGGGTGGCGACGGCCGCCGGACCCCTGGTGCCCCCGTCGCCGCCGCAGCCGGCGACGAGCAGGGCGGAGCAGACGACGAGGCATGCGGGCAGGGCGGAACGCAGACGGAGAGCATGCAGCGATTCGTTCATGTCGCCACGCGCAGCCGCTGCCCCGTCGAGGCAGACCGGCCGCCCTGAAGATCACCCGTTCGCCCGCCCCGGCCGCCGCCGGGGCGCGGTCCCAACACCTCCGGCAGCCCGATTCCCGCTCCGTATGCGGTGCAGAGGTCCCGGGCCTCGTTGGCGGCGGAGTCCGCGGCCACCGCTCCCTGGAAGGCGGCTCCTCGGCGGCCGGCCGTACTCCGGCCGGCGGGGCGGGCGCGCGGCCGCTGCTGCCGTGTCGGCCCGACGCCGAGGCGGCGACGGACGGTCCGGCCGACCTCCCGCCGCCCACCGCTGACCTGCGACCGGTCGCCCTGGACCCCGCCGGCGACCCGCACCGTTCCGTGTTCCTTCGGACGGCCCCGACACGACCGCGCGGCCGACGGCACCGCTCGACGCGCGCGAGGAGGGTACCCGGGTCCGCAACACGCGTCGGCCCGCTCCCCGTTCCGTCTTCGGCGCGTCGCGCACCCGCGTCCACGGCGGCCACTCCCCGAGCACCCGGGTTCCCCTTGCGTCAGCGACTCCGGCGCGCCCGTTGGCCGGCCAACCGCCGTTCCTCTTCCCGCCGGTGCCCGTGCCGGTGTCCGCGGCGCCCGCGCGAAGCCGTCCGGCCTGCGTCCACTCGGCAAACCACCAGGCACCCGCCACCACGCCCGACCACAGGAGCCCGGCCGATACCGCGGAAGGCCACGACGCCTTCTCCGTCCACCTCTCCACGGCCGCCGGCACCACCCAGCCGCTCAGGAGAACACTCGCGCCCCGTACACGTCGATGCTCGAACATCCGGGCCGACTATCCGGTCCCCGGGGAAGAGCACACGGCGGGCGGTGGTGTACGGGGAGCCGGCGGGCCTGCGTACGCGGTCACGGTCGCCTGGTGGGGCGAGGCGCCGGGGTGCCCTCGATCTGCCCATCCATCCGCACAACAGAGCAGATATGACTGTATGAGTTTCTGTACGCATATTCCGCTGCCATGCCCGTTGGTCAGATAGTGGACGGGAAATGCCGGACTCCGAACAGGAGGTGCGTCATGTCCTGTCCACCGTCGGTCGATGCGCGCAAAGCGCTGGATTTCCTCAGGACCAGTGGACTGGTCGATCTCAGCGTTCCGCTGGAGCGTGTGGTCGGCCAGGTCAGCCAGCTGGACGATGTCGCGGGCTATGTATTGGCCTGGGAACGCTACGTCCTGGTCGTCGCCAACGAGGTAGCGGACGCCGCGGCGCCCACTGACAGCTGAACGAACGACGCAAGATGACTGCCGGGAGGATCACGGTGAGAACAGAACAGCCCGGCGTCCGGTCGTCTCGAAGGCGCGCGGTGGAGGACCGGGCGGTCGCCTGGCTCGCTGCGCGCCGGGCCCTGCTGGACCCGCGCAGCGCCCGGCCGGACAGTGTGCTCTTCACCCGCAAGGCGCTGATCGAGACGGCGTTCCTGGCAGGACTGCGGGCCCGGCTCGACGATTCGCCGCTCACGGACGACTACGCGTCCATTCTCGAGCAGGTCGAGGACGTGGCCCGGGAGCCCTCCTATCGGGAGATGATCGCGCGGGACGAGAGCGCCCTGCTGCTGTACGCCGGCACGTACGCGGCGCTGCGGCTGTGCGGCCGCGACGCCCCCGAGTTCGAGCGCATCATCCGGCAGGCCGCGGAAGGCGGGTACGCGGCGGCTTTCGAGCGAGTTCCGTACCGGCAGCTGGACCTGCTCCACACCCTGTACCTGTGCGGAATCGAGCACGACCTGTCCCCGATGGACGATGTCCTGCCGTACTCGCTCCTGTGCCGGCGCCCGAACGTGCTGAAGCTGGCCGACCGAGACGTCTACGCCATCACCCACACCATCTTCTACGCCACCGACTTCGGCCTGCGCGACCCGGCATGGCCCCGCGGGTTCCGGCCCGGTGAGGGCGTCGAACTCCTCGAAGCGCTCCTCGTCCTGGCCGAGGCACGCGCCAACGCCGACCTCGTCGGGGAGCTGTTGTGCTGCCTGTACTGCCTCGGTGTCACCGACTCCTACGCGGCGGACCGCGCCTGGGCCTTCCTGGAGTCGGTCCAGGACGGCAACGGTCGTGTGAACGGCCCCGAAGGGGTGCTCCACCCCGGAACCGACGCCGGGGACAGCGACTTTCGCCACTGGGCCGAGGGATACCACACCACCATCGTCGCCGCGCTGGCCGGTCTGCTCGAGCGCAGTCCGCGGCGCCGCAGCCAGCCGCCCCCGACTCCGCCTGCCGAGGACGTCCCCCTGCGGACGCCCCTGAGGCGCGCGGTGATGTGGCTGTGCGACGCGGCTCCGGAGCAGGACCACCGCTCCGGCCTCGCCGGGGTCACCGCCGCGGCTGTCGGCGCGTCCGCGATCCAGGAACACGACCTCGCCCGCCCCTCACTCGAGTGCTACGCGGCGCACCTCGCGGACGCCGCCCCGGCCTTCTGGCAGGAGCAGGGCATGGAGATCGCAGGAGAGTTCGCCCTGGCGCTCCGTCGGGCGGAGGTCCACTGCCCCTCCCTGGACGAACACCTCAAAGCCACCGCCGACGCGGTCGCCTCCCTCGAGAGCATCCCCGCCGACATCGCCGGAGGTGTGCACCGGCTGATCAGCCTCGGCGTCCTCAGCCAGTCCGTCGCCTCGGCGATTCCCCGGCAGACCACGCGCCGAGAACGGCACCTCTATCCTCTCCACGCCGCGGTCTCCCTGTGCGAAGCCCGGGAGACCTACCACCTGGGGCAGATGGCGGGGACGCTCCGCACCCTCGTCCAGGAGGGTTGGGGCCACCATCGCATCACTCGGGACGCCGTGTCCTTCCTGATCGCACAGCAGAACACCGGTGGAGCCTTCGGCTACCCGGCCTTCGACGACCGGACGGCACGCCGCAGGGCCCAGTACTCCTGGACGCGAAGTGCGGTGACCGCCCTTGCCGCCGCGGCGACGACCGGGCTGACGGACTGACCTGCCGCCGCCCGCGAGGAGTGTGGCGATACGCGCGAGGAGGGGGAGGCCGGGGCGACGGCCGGGCCGGGCACCTTCCCCGGCGGCTGCCTCTTCTCCGGCCGGTAGGCGAGGCGTACGAGGGCCGGCGGCCGCGGCCTGACGCAAGGTCGGCACGGGGGCGTAACCCTACGGCGCGGACGGACCGGTGCGTGGGGGCGCCGTTCACCGCCCGGCGACGGGGAACTCGTCTTCAGGCAGCCATCGGCGGCAGCCCGGGCAGCACCTTCTCGATGGTGACGGGGAAGTCGCGCACCCGCACACCGGTGGCGTTGAACACCGCGTTCGCAACGGACGCACCGGCACCGCAGATGCCCAGCTCACCGACGCCCTTCGCGCCCAGTACGTTGGCCTTGTCGTCGTAGCCGTCCAGGACGACGGCGTCGACGTCGGTGATGTCGGCGTGCACGGGGACCAGGTAGCCCGCGAGATCCCGGTTGACGAAGGCGCCGGACCGCGGGTCGACGACGGCCTCCTCCTCGAGGGCCGCGCCGACACCCCAGATCATGCCGCCGATCAGCTGCGAGCGGGTCGTCTTCGGGTTGAGGACCCGGCCCACCGAGAACACACCGAGCATCCGCCGCAGGCGGATCTCGGCCGTGTCCGCGTCGACGCCCACCTCTGCGAAATGGGCCCCGTAGGTGTTGATCGAGTAGTCGGAGTAGTTCGGTTCATCGCCCATGTAGCGGACCCGGCCCTCGGCCTCCACACCGTCGGGACGGCTGCGCGCGACGATCCCTCCCAGGGTCTCGGACGCACCGCCGATGCCGACGCTTCCGTCGGAGAACACCGCGTCTGCCGGGTCCAGTCCGTGGAGCGGAGAGCGTGCGTCGCCACAGGCCGCCTCCAGCAACTCCGCGCGCAGGGCCAGGCACGCCCGGTGGGTCGCGGTGCACGAGTTGGTGGCGCCCCACGACCCTCCGGAGCCCCAGCTGGTGGGGAGGTCGGAGTGCCCGAGCTCGATCCGCACCTGTTCGAGCGGGAGTCCGAGTCCCTCGGCCGCGACCTGGGTGAGGATCGTGTACGTGCCCGTGCCGATGTCGGTCATGTCCGTCCGGACAACGGCGGTGCCGTCCGCCTCCAGCCGCACGCGCACCGTCGTCGGCCCCTGGAAGTGCCCGCGGATGGCCGCCGACATGCCGTACCCGACCAGCCACCGTCCGTCGCGCACACTCGCAGGCGTGACCGGGCGGTGCTCCCACCCGAACCGGCGGGCGCCTTCGCGCAGGCAGTCGACCAACCGCCGTTCGCTGTACGGCACGTTCCGCTCGGGGTCGACGGTGGGCTCGTTGCGGATGCGCAGCTCGACCGGGTCCAGGCCGAGCGCGTGGGCCAGCTCGTCCATCGCCGACTCGACCGCCAGCATGCCCGGCGCCTCGCCCGGCGCGCGGACGTCCGTCCCGCGCGGCAGGTCGAGCGCCGCCAGCCGGTGGCTGGTCAACCGGTGGGGCGCGGCGTACAGGCTGCGGGTGGTGGCGGCGGTCTGCTCGGCGTACTCGACGTCGGGGTTGGTGTGCATCGTGACGTCGTGGGCGATCGCCGTCAGCCGCCCGTCGCGCTCAGCGCCCAGCCGGACCCGCTGGCGCGAAGTCGGGCGCATGCCGACGAGTTGGAAGACCTGCTGGCGGGTCATCGCGACCTTCACCGGTCGGCGCAGTGTGCGGGCGGCGAGCGCCGCCAGGATCGTCTCCGAGTGGATGCCCAGTTTTGAGCCGAACCCCCCGCCGACGAAGGGGGCGACGGCGTGGACCCGCTCGGGGTCCATCCGGAGCGTCGTGGCGACCGAGACCTGCGCCGCGTTGACGATCTGGGAGCTGACGTAGACGACCAGGTCCTCGCCGCGCGGTTCCGCCAGACACGCATTCGGCTCTATCGGCAACGAGAACTCGTACGGCGTCGTGTAGTGCTGGTCGAGCTTGACCTCCGCGTCGTCGAACCCGGCGTCGAAGTCGCCCACCTCGGTGTCGGTGGGGATACCGGCGTTGACCACCTTCGGGATGTAGACGTCGTCCTCGAACTCGGTGAAGTCGAAACGCCCCCGCCCGGTGCTGTACTCGACCTCGACGAGGTCGGCCGCGGCCCGGGCCTGCTCGAGGGTGCCGGCGACGACGAGCGCCACCGGTTCGCCGTAGTAGTGGATCTCGGGGCCGGTGAGCTCCGGCTGGGCACGCCAGTACTCGAAGGAAACGGATTCGTCGCGGGGGCCCTGCGCCGGGGCGTTGAGGTGGGTCATCACCAGATGCACATCGGGCGCCCGCTCGGCCTCCTCGGTGTCGATCCGGGTGATGCGGCCCTTGCCGATCGTCGCCCCGACGATGAAGCCGTAGAGCGGCGGGCCGGCCTCCCAGTGCTCGTACGCGTAGACTGCCCGCCCGGTCGCCTTGAGCGGCCCGTCGACGCGGTCCACAGCGTGCCCGATCATCTCGCCTCCTCCTGCGGAGCCGGTTTGCCCGCCGGTCCGCTCCCGGGCCCGGTCGGTCCCGGCCGCCTGGCGGTACTCAGCCGGTCCCGGCCACCTGTGCCAGCGTGCGGCACAGGGTGCGCCCGGCCAGCTCGATCTTGAAGTCGTTGTGCCCCTGTCCGGCTGCGTCGCGCATGGCCGCCTCGGCCGCGGCGCGATACGTGGCCATCTCGGCGGGGCGGCCGGTCAGCGCCGCCTCCGCCTCGGCGGACCGCCACGGTTTGTGCGCCACACCGCCGAACGCCACCCGGGCCTCGCGGACGCTTCCCGCGTCGGTCGTCGACACGACGGCCGCCACGGAGACCAGCGCGAACTCGTACGACGCCCGGTCGCGGACCTTGCGGTACCTCTGCCGGCCGGGCGGGGGCGGCGGCAGGACGACGCTCGTGATCATCTCGCCGGGCCGCAGCACGGTCTCGATGTGCGGTGTGTCGCCGGGCAGCCGGTAGAAGTCGGTGATGGCGACGCGGCGCACCGCCCCGTCGGCGTCGAGCAGTTCGATCTCCGCGTCCAGCACCGTCAGGGCCACGGCCATGTCCGAGGGGTGGGTGGCGATGCAGGATCCACTCGCGCCGAGGATCGCGTGTATGCGGTTGAACCCGCCGATGGCCGAACACCCGCTTCCGGGCTCGCGCTTGTTGCAGCCCGCGGCGGTGTCGTAGAAGTAGGGGCACCGGGTGCGCTGCAGCAGGTTTCCCCCTGTGGACGCCTTGTTGCGCAACTGGCCCGAGGCACCGGACACCAGCGCCTCCGACAGCACCGGATAACGGGTACGGACCAGAGCGTCGGCGGCCACGTCGGAGTTCGGCGCCTGGGCGCCGATACGCAGCCCGCCGTCCGGGTGTTCCTCCATGGCGCGCAGCGGGAGCCGGCTGATGTCGACCAGATGGCTCGGCTTCTCGATGTCCAGCTTCATCAGGTCCAGCAGATTGGTGCCGCCGCTGATGAACTTCGCACCGTTCCTGGACACCGCGGCGACGGCGGCCTGCGGGTCCGTTGCCCGCTCGTAGGTGAAGGACCTCACGCCGTGCCGCCTTCCGCCGTGCCGCGGATGGCCGCGACGATGTTCGGATAGGCGGCGCACCGGCAGATGTTGCCGCTCATCCGCTCGCGGATCTCCGCGTCCGTCAGGGCGATGTGCGGCGAGGCCACGTCGGCGGTGGCGTGGCTGGGCCATCCCGCCTCCACCTCGGCGAGCATGCCGACGGCCGAACAGATCTGCCCCGGTGTGCAGTAGCCGCACTGGAAGCCGTCCTTCTCGACGAAGGCGCGCTGCACGGGGTGCAGGTGGTCGGGATCGCCGAGGCCCTCGATCGTGACGATCTCGTCGTCCTCGTGCATGACGGCCAGCGACAAACAGGAGTTTACGCGCCGGCCGTTGACCAGCACCGTGCAGGCGCCGCACTGACCGTGGTCGCACCCCTTCTTCGTCCCGCTCAGGCGCAGGTGCTCGCGCAGCGCGTCGAGCAGCGAGGTCCGTGGATCCACCTCTAGTCGCCACATGTGATCGTTGACGTTCAGCCGTATCGCCGAGAGTGGGGCCGGCGCGCCGTCGCCCGGTCCGGTGGGGCCCGTCCCCGGATCGCTCATCACAGCCCGCCTTCCTCGCTCGGGTGCGGGTGTCAAGCCCGACATGCGGTCGACGCCGTCGGCGCGCCTCCCCGCGACTGGTCGCCCTTGCGGGGCGCGCTCTTCGGTCCAGCGTCTCGCACATGCCCGCCAACCGCGATTCATGTCCTCGTGGTGCGGTTCCCCGCACGCCACCGTCCCGTGTACCGGCCGGCGAGCGGGACCCGCGCCGCTCGCGCCGGGTACCGCCACGCCGGGCTCCTCGCGCCGGCCGGCTTGCCTGGCCGTTTTTCTCTGACTAAAGTCAGAGGATGATTGAGGAGCAGGTGGACCAGGTGCGGCGCTTCAACCGGACGGTCGCCGAACGAGTGGGAGTGCTGCACGACCACTATCTGGGCGGAGCACGCCCGTACGGGCAGGCTCGGCTGCTCTGGCAGATCGGCGACGGCGACACGCACGACGTCCGCGGCGTACGGGACCGGCTCGGCCTCGACTCCGGCTATGTGAGCCGGTTGCTGCGCGCGCTCGAACGGGACGGCCTCGTCGCCGTCGAGCCCCACCCTCGCGACCGGCGGGTCCGCACCGTACGGCTGACCGAGGCCGGGCGGCAGGAGCGCGCTCTTCTCGACGGCCGCAGCGACGCACTCGCCGCATCGCTCCTCGCCCCGCTCAACGCCCGGCAACGGGACCGGCTGACTTCGGCCATGGCGGAGGTCGAGCGACTGCTGACCGCTTCGACGGTCACCTTGGCCGTGCTCGACCCCGATCACCCGGACGCCGCGCACTGCCTGCGGTCCTACGCCGCAGAACTGGGGGAGCTCTTCGACGGGGGCTTCGACCCCGCGAACAGTCTGCTGCCCGACCCGGGAGAACTGCGCGCGCCGCGCGGACTGTTCCTCGTGGCCCGGCTGCACGGGGAGCCGGTGGGCTGCGGCGGGCTCAAGCTGCCGTCCGGAGCACCCGCCGAGATCAAACGGCTGTGGGTCCGCCCCGATGCCCGAGGGCTCGGCCTGGCCCGGCGCCTCCTGTCCGAACTCGAGGAACGCGCGGCCCGGCACGGCTGCGAACTGGTGCGGCTCGACACCAACAAGGCCCTGGAGGCGGCCACGCGTCTCTACCGCGACAGCGGTTACGCCGAGGTCCCCGCCTTCAACGACGAGCCCTACGCCCACCACTGGTTCGAGAAGCGGCTCACTGCGGGAACGCGGTAGTAAGGAAGGCCCGCCTTCCGGGTGCCGGCCGCCACGGGGTACGTCCGCGCGGCGCAGAGCCGGCGCCGACCATCAGCGGGGGGCGGGCGCCGGGAGGTCACACACCGGCCGCGTGGTACAGCGAGCGGGCCCGGCCGGTGTCGACGGAGCCGTCGGCGGGCAGATGCAGGAAGTGCTTCGTCTGCCACTCCTGTGAGGCACCGGCCTGCCGGCTGGTGGTCGTCACCCATGGCGGATAGACGCGGAGAGCCCGCTTGCCCCCGGAGCCGTTGCGGGCGAAGACGCCCCGTTCGCAGAGCACGTCCCGGGGAAACACGAACTGTCCGAGACTCCCGCCCTCACGCGTGCTGACGACGAGAAGGGCGACGTCGTCCGCGGAGTCGAAGGGCTGGATGGGCCCGCTCGCGGACCTCTTCCACACCGTGACGAACTGACCCGCCTTCGTCGGCGTCGTTCTGGCCGTGCGGAATCTGACGGAGAGGCCGTCGAGCGTGAACCCGCACGCGCCGTAGTCGGCGCTCTCCGGTTCCGGTACGGGGCGGGAGCACGTGAACCCACTGGGGTCGTAGACGAGGTCCTTCGCGGCCAGCAGGTCCGCGGGTACTCCGGCCGCATCCGGCCACGCTCCGGGACCGCGGCCATCGACTTCCGAGAGGACGTCGTGTTCCGTTGTCCTGCCGCTTCCCGCCATGCTCATTGATCGAACATAACACCGGGTGCCGGGTTCCGGCGGGAGCGGAGGTCGCCGCGGCTCCGCTCCCGCCGGAACCCGCCACCCGGGCGTCATCTCACGCCCGCGGACGGGTCGGCCGCCCGGGGACGGGAGCCCGGGGCGGTCCCTCCGTGCGAGGCCGGGTCGGGCTCCGTCACCGGGCGGTGTCGGGTGCTGCGGGGGCCGAGTCCGCCCGCTGGTAGATGTCGGGGATCCCGTCCGCGTCGTCGTCGCGCGTCTCCTCCTCGTAGAGGCGGCGGTAGACGGCGTTGCGGCGTTTGATCAGCAAGGCGGCGAGGCCCGCCGCGATCAGCGATCCGACCAGGACCGCAGCCTTGATCTGCTCGGCCCCGGACGGGTCGGGGAAGGCGAGCTCCCCGATGAGGAGGGCCACGGTGAAGCCGATGCCCGCCAGGACCGCCAGGGAGAAGACGTCCGCCCACTCGAGATCCGGGTTGAGCCGGGCGCGGGTGTAGCGAGCGGCGAGATAGGTGCCGGCGAAGATGCCGACCGTCTTGCCGACGACGAGCCCGAGGACGACCCCGAGCGGTTCGGGACGGGTGAAGACCTCGGACAGGGCCGCTCCGGAGATGCCGACGCCTGCGGCGAACAGGGCGAACAGCGGCACCGCCACGCCGGCCGAGACCGGGTGCAGCAGATGCGAGGTGCGCTCGGCGGGGGACGCGTCCTCGCCCTTGTCGCGGGTGGTGCGCAGGATCAGGCCCATGGCGACGCCCGCGACCGTGGCATGGACCCCGCCGTTGTACATCAGCGCCCAGATGGCTACGCCGAGCGGCACGTACCACCACCAGCCCCTGACACGCAGGCGCTGGAGCACGTAGAAGAGGGCCAGTCCGGCGAAGGCCCCGCCGAGCGCCGCGAAGTTCAGGTCGCTGGTGAAGAACACCGCGATGATCAGGATCGCGCCGAGGTCGTCGACGACGGCGAGCGTGAGCAGGAACGCGCGGAGAGCGGCGGGCAGATGGGTGCTGAGGACGGCGAGGACCGCGAGCGCGAAGGCGATGTCGGTGGCCATCGGTACGGCCCAGCCGTCCGGTGAGCCCCCCGCGGGCATGGCGACGGCGATGTAGAGCGCGGCGGGCACGATCATGCCGCAGATCGCCGCGATCACCGGCAGGGCGGCGGTGGCGGGGTTGCGGAGTTCGCCGACGACGAGCTCTCGCTTGAGCTCGATCCCGGCGACCAGGAAGAAGACGGCGAGGAGACCGTCGGCGGTCCAGTGGCCGACGGAGAGGTCGAGGCCGAGGGCGGGGATGCCGAAGTGGAAGTCGCGTATCCGCTCGTAGACGCCGCTCCACGGGCTGTTCGCCCATACGAGCGCGACGACCGCCGCGGCGAGCAGGACGAGTCCGCCGACCGTCTCCGTACGCAGCGCCTGGGCCACGGCGTTGCGCTCGGGCAGCGGCAGCAGGCCGAGGAAGGTGGTGCGCTGACGCGGAGCGTCTGACATAAGGAGGGCCTCCGGGCCGTCGATGTTGCGGGCACACTGCGCCCTTTGCCGCCGACCAGACTTCCCGGCACACCTCGCGTCGCGTTGACGCGTTCTTAACACCCTAACCAGAAGGCGGGTGCTGTCACCAGACAGCACCCCACCTGCGGGAACGTGCAGGAAGGGGCCGCATGCGCAAGGCGCGGGCGCATGCGGCCCCTCCGGGAGCCGGACCGCGAGGGCGGTCAGGCGGTGGTCTTCACCGACTCCTGGTCGTCGTCGGAGTCGACCTTCTCGCCCGCCTTGCGGGCCCGGACGTACTCCAGGAAGGTGCTCAGTTCCCGCTTGACGATCGGGGCGAGCAGGTAGAGACCGATGATGTTGATGACCGCCAGCATGAAGAGAACCGCGTCGGCCATGTCGATCAGGGTCTGCAGGGTGAGCAGCGAGCCCGCGACGGCGAACAGCGTGTAGAGCACCTTGAAGGTGATCTCGCTGGCCTTGCTGCGGCCGAAGAGGTGCGTCCAGGCCTTGAGGCAGTAGTAGCCCCACGTCAGCACCGTCGAGATGGCGAAGAGCAGCACCGCGATGGTGAGGATGTACGGGAACCAGGGCAGCACCGTGCCGAAGGCGTCCGAGGTGATGGTGACGCCGCCGATCGACTCGCCCGCACGCGCCTCGACCCAGCTCGCCGGGTTGGCGATCACGATGGTGAGGGCCGTCATGGTGCAGATGATGACCGTGTCGATGAACGGCTCCAGCAGGGCGACCAGGCCCTCGCTCGCGGGGTGCTTGGTCTTCACCGCGGAGTGCGCGATCGGGGCGGAGCCGAGACCGGCCTCGTTGGAGAACGCCGCGCGCTTGAAGCCGATGATCAGCGCGCCGAGGACACCACCGGCGACGCCCTCGGGGTTGAAGGCGCCCTCGACGATCGTGACGACCGCGTCGGGCACGGCCGTGACGTTCACGAGGATGACGATCAGACAGGCGGCGATGTAGATGGCCGCCATCGACGGCACCAGCTTGCTGGTGACGTTGGCGATGGAGCGGATGCCGCCGAGCAGCACGATGCCGACGAGCGCGGCGATGAGGATGCCGAAGAACAGGGCGCCCGCGGAGGAGCCGAGAGCGCCGTTCTCGCCGCCGGCGACGGAGACGAGCTGCGCGTAGCTCTGGTTGACCTGGAAGAGGTTGCCGCCGAAGAGGCCGAAGAACAGGACCATGAAGGAGGCCAGGACGGCGAGCACCTTGCCGAAGGTCTTGCCGTTCTTGCCGAAGCGGTCGGCCATGCCCTTGGGGAGGTAGTGCATCGGGCCGCCGGAGACGGTGCCGTCCGCGTGGACCTCGCGGTACTTCACGCCGAGGGTGACCTCGACGAACTTCGTGGCCATGCCCAGCAGACCGCAGAGGATCATCCAGAAGGTCGCGCCGGGGCCACCGATGGAGACGGCGACGGCGACACCCGCGATGTTGCCGAGGCCGACGGTGCCGGAGACGGCCGCGGTCAGGGCCTGGAAGTGGTTGACCTCACCGGCCGACCCCTTCTCGTCGTACTTCCCGCGCACCACGTCGACGGCGAGGCGGAACTTCCGTATCTGGACCAGCCCGAACCAGGTGGAGAAGACGAGGCCGGCGACGACGAGCCAGGCGACGATGAGGGGGAGTTCCGTCCCGGCGACGGGGACGGAGTAGAAGACGACTTCTCCGAGCCAGCTGGCGATGGGTTCGAAGAATCCGCTGACTGCCTTGTCGACGGATTCGGTCATGGAGTCGAGTGACACAGTGGCTACCTCATGGCGCAGGACCGGCGCAGGGAAGGCTGCGCCGGAAGGTGTGCGGTCTTGGAGCGAACGCCGTTGTCCGTTCGGCGACCCGGGGCGCGTCGGTCCGCGGACTCGAACCTGATCGCCCTGGTCGTGCCGCGCCGGCGGGGACCGGCGCGCCCCGCGTCACGGCACGAGGCCATCTGCGGAGTTGCGCAGTTCTAACACGGTTTTTGTGCATCACTGGGTGATCGGAATCACATAACGGCGAGTAACCAAGGGAATTGCCTGCGAGCGTGACGAGACCGTTATCCGGAAGCACGTCCCCGTTCACCGAACGTCCACGACGGCTGGCTGTGTGTGCTCGCCGCGTCTCGGTACTGAGGCGTTGACCTGCGGAAAGGGTGCGTCGTGCGGCCGCGGGCCCGTTGCGGGGAGGCCCTGAGCACGCCGGATACCGCCCCGGAGCGCATTCGATGCCTGCTCCCGGCAGTGTTCCGCCGTAGAGGTTGCCGGTTCCAAGCAGTGACGGCCGGGGAAAGGGGCGGCAAAATCCGCGCGCCGGGCCTCCCGCGCCGAGTTCCCATGCCGTATAGGGCGGTCCGGCCCGCCCGGCGGACCGATCCGCCCGGCCGGACCCCCGGCCCGGAACCGGAACCCCGACCCGGCCGGTGACGCCGCATTCCGCGGCGGCTCACGCCTCCTGCTCGGGCCAGTCGAGGAAACGCGCGCCGATGACGGCCGTCTGGAGCGTGTATCGGTGCACGGGATCCGCCGGATCGGCACCCGTCAGCTTGTGGATGCGGTCGAGCCGGTACGTCATGGCCCGCACGCTGAGCGACAGCCGGCGCGCCGCCTCGGCCGCTACACAGCCGCTGTCGAAGTAGGCAGCGAGCGTCCCGATCAGCGGCCTGGCGCCGCCACGGGCCTCCCGCAGCGGACCGAGGACGCTCTCCACGAGGTCGGTCATGGCCTGCCGGTCGCGGGTGAGCACGGGATACACCAGCAGGTCCGCGGCCCGGAGTACGGGATCCTCCAGGCTCATGCGCTCCGCCAGGTCCAGGGCGTTCAGCGCCTCCTCGTACGAGTGGACGACTCCGCCCGCGCCCGGATGGGCGCGCCCGATGGCCACATGGCCCCCCTCCGCGGCCGCGTACGCCTGTTTGGCGAAGAAGGCGAGGACGTCCGACTGGTCCCCCGGGGCGATGCAGATCAGCCGGCCGTCCTTGGTGGTGAGCAGGATCCGGCGGTCGCCGAAGCGGGCCAGCAGCGCGGACTCGATCCGCCGCGTCGCGGGCGAGCCGTCGCCGAACGGTTCCCCGCCCTGCGCGGCGGCGACGGCGTGCGCATGGGAGAGGAGCAGCCCGAAGCGCTCCGCGCGCTCGGCCAGACGCCCCAGGTCGCTGCGCCCGTAGAGCAGATCGTCGATGAACTCGCGCCGGGCCGCCTCCTCCTGGCGCACGGCGAGCCGTTGCGCGCGCTCGTGGCCCTCCCCGAAGGCGTCGACCGCCTGCTCGACGGCGGCGAGCAGGTGGTCGGCCGCGTCGGGCGCGAGCGTCGAGCGGACCGCTCGGGCGGCGCCCAGCAGCACCCGTACGAGTGCCCGCAGGCCGACGCCCGCCTCGGCTGCTCGCTCGCCCTGGAGCCGGAGCGATTCGAGCTCGTTTCGGGTGAGCCTGCGTCCCGTGGTGCAGGCCGCGACCAGGATCTCGTCGTACCCCGCCGCGTAGTACTCGGGGGCTGTCCGATCCGCCATGCGCTCTCCCGTTCCCCCGGCTTGAGGCGTTTCCCGGCGCTGTCGCGCGCCGCGGAGGTCCGGGTGCCGGGCGGCGCGATGCCGGCACGGAACGGGCCCCGGGCGTCAAGGGTACGTAAAGATTGCCGGTGAACGGCAATGCCGGCGGGAGTCACGGTAGGAGAAACCCCTGTGCCGTCCCGTGGCGGCTGCCGGGCCTGGGCATGATGCCCCTCCACGGGCGCTGCCGGCACGATGTTCCGCGCACCGGCTGAGCTGCGCGCCCCCCGGTGGTCGGCCGCTCGCCGGGTACACGTCCGCCCGGACGGGGCCGGTGCTCAGGACCCGCCGCCGTCCGTCCGGAGGCCGTTCGGCCCCGGGCCGACTCACCACCGCCTACCGGGGTAGAAGGAAGGTCATGGACGGCAGTGCCCTCTGGTGGGTCCTCGGCGCGATCACCCTCGCCACGGCCATGGGCGCGGGGTGGCTGCTGTTGCGTGTGGTCAGGGCCCGCAGAGCGCTCGCCGACGTCGGGGTGCCGGTCAGGGACAAGGCCCTGTTCTGGGCGGCCGTGCTCTACACCGTGTCGCCCGTCGACCTGCTGCCCGACCCCGTGTACGTCGACGACATCGGTGTCCTGGTGCTCGCGCTCAGGGCTCTGCAGACGGCTGCCCGGGGTGCGGCACGGGAGAAGCCCGGATGACCGCGCCGGGACAGGGGCTCTTGGGCGCGCTACCGAGCGCCCCGCGCCAGCACCGGGCCGCTCCATGATCCGGCCGGCTCGGAGGCGGCCGGCACCGGCAGTGACCTCGGCGACGTCGGGTTGACCCCGCAACCGGCGGGAGCCCTGGTCACCAGCTTGCGGTGTGCGCCGAGAAGGTTCACGTCCCAGTAGCGGCGGTCGTATCCGATGCCGATGGCGACGATGCCGCGGTTCATCAGGACCTTGTACACCGCGTTCCCGGGGTCCGGGTCCGTCGCCCTGTCCGCGAAGTACCCGTCGTGGGTGTAGCCGTAGGCCATGGACTCGGAGATCAGACCGGAGTACAGGCCCGCGTCGGACATCCGGGTCCGCAGGTCGCGGCCGTCGCTGCCCACGGAGGTGAGCCGACCCATGGCCGCCATGTCCTTGGCGTGCGACCGCCCCACCTCGCTCGCCCGGTCGGAGACGCGCAGACCGGGCAGGCCCTGGGCCGCGCGTTCCTTGTTGATCTCACACACGATCCAGTCGACGTTCGGGTGGTACGACTGCCCGGTGGCCTCCCTCTCCGCCGCCGGGGAGGGCGACGGGGCGTCAGCCGCTTGCGCGGGGACGGCGGGTCCCCACAGGAGGGCGGCCGACAGAGCGGCTGACACAGCCGGGACCAGGGTCTTCACGATGAATCCTCCGATTCGCGCAGGGCGGGCGAGCCTCGCGTCGCCGATGCCGTCACCGTGGCACGGAGCCGGACTTCCGGCGGCCCTGACACGCCATGATCACCAGCAACCGCGACCGTGGTTGCGCCGGTGCGGTGTGCGTGAGCGACTCGGCCGTGGCGGTGCTCCACCACGTCGCGGGCGCCTGAGGGCGACCAGCGAGAGGGCCGCGAGCCGCCGTGCAGGGGGTCCGGCGCCGCCCCGCCCGACGTCAGCTCCCCTGTCGTTCATGGATCTCTGAGCTCAAGGATTCCTGTGCTGTCGACGGGGTGCGCGATCTCGTGACCGACATCGAGGTGCTGGCGCGCTTCGGCCGCGCGCTCGCCGCCCCGATCCGCAGCCGGCCGCTCCTCGCACTGCGCGAGGCCAAGCTCGTCCGCCCGACCTGGCGGACGCGATCGGCGTCTCCCGTACACGTCTGTCGAACCGTCCGGCGTGCCTGCGTTCCTGCGGTCCGGTCGTGGCCGTGCCCGAGGGGCGGCGCACGCGCTACGAACCGGCCGACCCGCGCCTCGGGCACGCACTGGACGATCCGCGCCGGGCCGTCGTGGCGGTCGCCGCGGACAGCACCCGCCCGGACACCGCGGACAGGAGCTGCCGCTGACGGCCGCGCGGATCCTGCCCGTCCCGGCGCCCGCGCGCCGGGACGCCCTGGCGCGCAGGCCACGGCTGCTGGTGGCGGCCACCATCGTCCATGACGTGACCGCGGCGGTCGTCGCGCTCACCGCGGGCTCGACCGCCTCCTCGCCGGCGCTCGTCGGCTTCGGCCTGGACTCCGTCATAGCGGTCTCCTCGGCGGCAGCCGTCGCCCGGCAGTTCTCCGCACGGGAGCACGACGTGCGGGAGTCACCGGAGAGGAACCACCGAGCTGCGTCCTCCCGGCTCCGGGACCGCCTCCCGCCGGAGAGCAGCCGTGCCGATTCCCGCACCGGCCCGAACGGTTTCGGTGTCCGTCCCGGCACCTGCACGGCCTACCCGACGTCACCGACCCGGGCTTCACCCGAGTGCCGTACACGGGCGTCCGGTGTCGGCCACGGCCGGGGCCGACACACAGGACGCGGGCCGACGCCGGATCCGGGCAGGCGTTCCCACCGCGTCTCACCGGGGTCCTCCGGCGAGCCCGTCTCCGCCGCGGGTGCTTGGCTCGCAAGTGTGTCGCCCGACGGTACGGGCGCAGACGTCTGTGGGGAACACCATGCGTAAAGCAGTCATCGGTGCAGCGCTTGCCGCTGCGGTCCTGTCCACCACGTCCTCGGCCCTGGCCACGACCGGCCCCGCGACGGGGACGCAGGGCAAGGGTCCGCGGGTGATCGGGCTGACGGCCGATCAGCGGCTGGTGGAGTTCCGGGCCGACCGGCCCGACTCCGTCTCCTCGTCGCGCGCCGTCACCGGTCTGCAGGGCGACACCACACTGGTCGGCTTCGACTTCCGCGTCCAGGACGGCCTCCTGTACGCGGTCGGCAACGCCGGTGGCGTCTACACCGTCAGGACCCGTACCGGTGTGGCCACCAAGGTCTCGCAGCTCGGCGTTCCGCTCGTGGGCACACACTTCGGTGTGGACTTCAACCCCGCCGCCGACCGGCTGCGGATCATCAGCGACGCCGGCCAGAACCTGCGGCACGACGTGACCGCGGCCGTCGGCGGAACGGTCGTCGACACCACACTCACCAACGCCCCGTCCCCCGACCCCGCGCTCGGTGTGTCGGGCGCGGCCTACACCAACAACGACCTCAGCGTCGCCACCGCCACCACCCTCTACGTCATCGACACCGTCAACGACCTCGTGTCGCTGCAGTCACCCGCCAATGGGGGCACCCTCGCTCCCACCGGCAGAATCGGTGTGGACGCGGGACCCAACGCGGGCTTCGACATCCACTACTCGCCCAAGCAGGGTGTCAACACGGGCTACGCCGCCCTCCGGGTCGCCAACAGCTACCGCTTCTACCGCGTCAACCTGCAGAACGGGGCGGCCAAGCGCATCGGCACCTTCCCGGCCGCGCGGCAGGTGACCGACATCGCCCTGCCGCTGAACCAGAAGTGAGCCGTGCCCCGCGCACCTGCGCGGAGCCACAACGCCCGTGAGGGCAGGGCGAACTGTCGCTCCCCGGACGGCACCGTGCCTCCGGGGAGCGGTTCCGGTCCGGCCGGATACACCGCCGCACTCCAGGCGGCTCGTGCCGTGTTCAGGCGGAGCGGATCACGCGCCGCGCGTTCCGTGCCCGCCGTAGGACGGACGCCCGCCGTACCGGGCAAGGCTGTGCGGCGAGGTGCTTCGCCGGCTCCCCGGCCTCGGTGGTCGCCTCCTCGGAGGCGCGCGACCGGCGTGGGCGCGGGGTCCGGACGACCGGGGCGGAGCACCGCCGGCAGCTGCCCGGGCCATCGCCGCCCAGATCGCCACTCAGCTCCGGCGCGCCGGCTACCGGCCCGGCAGCGGCGTCCCCGTGGTGCTGCTCAGCTGCAGCGGCGGCGCTCAGGTCGCTACAAAAGCGGTCGAGGGACTGCACACCTGGCTCCGCGTCCCCTCCTGCTGATCACACTCGGCGGGTTCCACAACGGAGCCAACGACCTCACACGTGCCGTGCGCCTGCATCGGCTGACCAGCGCGAGCGACCGCATCGAACGCGTCGGCACGCCGATGTTCCCCCCAGCGATGGCGGCTGTTGCGCGGCAGCGGATGGAACCGGGCCCGCCGTGCCGGGAAGAGCACCGTGCATCGGCTCGGTCCCGCCACGCGCGTCGGGCCGCGCAGCTACAGCAGCCGACGGCCCGGGTGCCCGACGGCCGCAGCCATCTCGACCGCACCGCCGACACGGTGACCGCGCTGATCCACGCCCATCGCGGTGCTGCGGCACGGAAATCCCCCGTTGCGCCGAGGGCGTCGGCCGCGGCGCGGACCTTGCCGTACACGGCGCCGGTCCCACCCGGCGGCGTCCGACCGGCGTACTGTTGTGCCGGTGCGCAGGGACCCGCCATCCCTCACCGCACCCCCCCGAACGGCGCCTTTGCACGGAGGTCGCTCCACCATGCCCGCCGACGCCACGTCACCGAAGAAGCTGCGCAACAACCGGGCCGCCCTCGCCCACAAGGTCGGGTACGCCCTGCACCACCCCGGCCGCGTCTTCCCGTACGTCCGCCGCGCCGTCCGGGACTTCTGGCTGCGCCTGAAGCACCCCGACCACATCGGCTACTACCGGGCCGTGATGGCTTCGGACACCCGCCGCAACCCCGAGGCCGCCGTCGGCAGCCAGACCCACGAGCGCTGGCTCGCGCTCGGGCGGATGCAGTTCGACTACCTCCTCGAGCACGGCCTGCGCCCCGAACACCGGATGCTCGACATCGGCTGCGGCAATCTGCGCGCCGGCTGGCGTTTCATCGACCATCTCGGCACCGGCAACTACTACGGCATCGACATCTCGCCCGACATCCTGATCGCCGCCAAGAAGACCCTGACCGAGCGCCGGCTCCAGGACAAGCTTCCCCATCTGACCCTCGTCGGCGACCTCACCCTGGACTTCCTGCCCAGCGACCACTTCGACGTCGTCCACGCGCACAGCGTCTTCTCCCACTCGCCGCTGGAGGTCATCGAGGAATGCCTCGCACACGTCGGCCGAGTGCTGACGGACACCGGGTTCTTCGACTTCACCTTCGACCGCACCGAGGGAGCCGAACACCAGGTGCTGCGCGAGGACTTCTACTACCGGACCGAGACGCTCCTCGCCCTGGCGCGCGGACACGGCCTGCAGGCACGCNGCACACGTCGGCCGAGTGCTGACGGACACCGGGTTCTTCGACTTCACCTTCGACCGCACCGAGGGAGCCGAACACCAGGTGCTGCGCGAGGACTTCTACTACCGGACCGAGACGCTCCTCGCCCTGGCGCGCGGACACGGCCTGCAGGCACGCTTCATGGAGGACTGGGAGAAGCGCCCCCACGGCCAGTCGAAGATCCGGGTCAGCCGCGCGCCCCTGGCGGGAAGAGGGGCTTCTGGCCGCCCGGGGAGCAACCTCTGAGAATCGTGTTCCAGGGCGAGGGCAGGGCAGCAATCACAGGCGTTCGCGAGCTGCCGGAGGAGACGGGGACCTCATCGCATCGGAGCTGACCGCCCAGGGCTTCGGCACCTGCTCGGCCCGTTCGCACTCGGGCGGCTACTCGTGGTGCCGCTGAGAGCGTCCGCGCCTGCGAGAGCGGGTGCTGTCACGGGGCACCGCTCGCACGTATCCGGAACGGTCGCCCGAAGAACCGTGCCCAGACGCCGTGGAGCCCTTCCAGGGGACGGCGGCGTGCGACGACGTCACCCTGATCCTCGTGCGCACCCGCGCCCTCAGCCCCACACAGGCCGTCTCCCGGACGCTGCCCCGCGACCAGAGCGCCGTTCGGCACGCCCAGGACCTGGGGACCGGCCGACCGTGGACGACACGTACCGCGTGACGGGAGTCGCCGACGGCTGGCTGTACGCGGTCGGCGACGTCAACCACCGAGCGCTGATGGCGCATCAGGGGAAGTACCAGGCGCGGATGGCAGGTGCCGTGATCGGCGCCCGCGCCAAGGGGGAACCGCTCGTTGACGGGCGGTGGGGCGCGCACGCCTCGACCGCCGACAGCGACGCCGTGCCCCAAGTCGTCTTCACCGCCCGGACGTCGCCGACGTGCGTCTGACCACGAGGGAGCCGAGCGCACCGGCCGCCGGGTCGACGTCGTGGACTACGACATCGGCCGGGTCGCGGGCTGTCCAGTACGCCGAAGGCTACCGGGGGAAGGCACGTGCTGATCGACCGCGACCGAGGCACCGTCGTCGGCGTCACCTTCGTCGGCCCCGGAGTGCAGGAACTGCTGTACTCGGTGACTGTCCTGATCACCAGTGAGGCCCCAGTGGAGCGGCTCTGGCACGCGGTCCCGGCGTTCCCGACCATCAGCGAGGTGTGGCTGCGCATCCTCGAGACGTACCGCGTCCGGAACCGGGGCAACGAGGCGGCCTGACGTCGACCGGAGCGAGGGTGCGGCCTGACGTCGCGTCGGCGTCACCCGGCCGTCCCGGGTGTGCGGTCCCGCCTCCCTGGTGCACGGCCCCGGACCAACGGCGCTTCCTGCGGCTTGGGTTGCCCGTCCAGCGTGGTGCACGGGCTCCGGGACGTCCGCGTGCGGTGCGGCCCTCTGCGGCGGACTCAGCCCTCGGCCACCCGGATGATCGTTCTGCCGGGGACGCGCCGCCCGGCTCCGCGCCTGGACGAATCAGCACCTGACCGGCCCCACGCGCCTCAAGCGTCCGGAACCTCTTGGACCACCGACTTTCGGTCACTACGATGCCACTTAGTATGTGATCACTCTGTGTGCAGTTCCGGCCATGGTCTGTGCATCCCCCCGGAGTGACCGTCGCGCGCCATGACTGAAAGGGACTCAAGAGTGAGGCCTGCGCTGGCAGTTCCCCCCATTTACGCTCCTATCCCTCCCGCCGTGCACCCGAGCCACAAGGCGATCGACGCCCGGACGGCCGCTTGGGCGGACCGGTTCAACATCGGTTCACCCGAGTGGCGACGGCGTCTCGTCACCCAGGACATCGGCGTCTTCGCCGCGCGGATCCTCCCGGAAGGGCGGGAGGAGGTCGTCTCGGTCCTGTCCGACTTCGTCATCTGGCTGTTCGGGGTGGACGACGGCTACTGCGAGGAGGGCGAGCTCGGCATCAAGCCGGGCGAGCTCGCCGCCACGCTCAGTCGGCTGCTGCGCGTGGCGCAGAACCCGGAAGTGACCATGCTCTCCGGGGACCCACTCGCCGAAGGACTGCGGGACCTGACGCTGCGGGTATCGCGATGGGGAACGCCCCTGCAGACCGCACGGTGGGTGGACACCCTGCGGGAGTACTTCTTCGCCGTGGTGTGGGAGGCCGAGCACCGGGCAGCGGGCCGGATCCCCGGCCTCAACGACTACGCGCTGATGCGTCTCTACGTCGGCGCGACTTCCGTCGTGCCGCCGTTCCTGGAGATGGGCCACGGGTACGAACTCCAGCCGCACGAGCGGGACAGCAAGGCGGTGCGGGCAGCCGGCGAGATGACGTCCTTCATCACCACGTGGGACAACGACATCTACTCCCACCACAAGGAGAGCCGGGGCGCCAATTACTACCTCAACGTCATCCGGGTCCTCGAGCACGAGTACGGGCTGAGCCCGCACCAGGCCCTGACCCGGGCGATAGCCCAGCGCGACCGGGTGATGTGCCTCTTCCTGAGCCTGCGCGCGAAGCTCGAGGACGAGGGCAGCCCCCAGGTACGGCAGTACCTCGCCAGTCTGGCGTCCTTCATCCGGGCGACCCAGGACTGGAGCGTCAGCTCGCTGCGCTACACCACTCCGGACGACCCCGCCGCCCTTTCGTCGTCGTTCTCCGACCGCCCGACCGACACCAGCCGGGAACCCCTCGACATCCCTTCGATCTCCTGGTGGTGGGACCTGGTGCCCGCTTCCCGGACCGCACCGTTGAATGACGCCGCCGCATAGGGCGGTTGAGCAGACGGGAGGGCCCGGGCGTACGGCGCTGTGCGCGTACGGCCGGGCCCTTCCCCATCGGTCTCAGACCCCTGTCACAACTGCCTTCGCGGCACGGGATCGCACGACCGGCCGACGAGACCGGCAGCATGGTCCGCCGGTGGGGCGAGCCGTGGGGAACTGATCACCGGATGCGTCCGGGTGCGGAGTCCACGGTGGTGACCGAGCCGGAGCCGGAGCAGTCGCCGTTCAACGTGGTCGTGCGTGACCCGGGCATCCCGGTGTGGGTGAACGCGGGGCATGACGCAGAGGTCTTCGACAAGAACGCGCCACGGGCCGCTACGACCGTTGCCGACTGACAGGAACGGCCGGCCTTTCCTGCCGGTCGGCCACACTCGGATCGCCCCGCCCCGTGTCCGCATCACACGACTCGGGCCCGGAGCAGGCACATGATCGGCCGGACAAGTCGCGGGCGCCTGGTGACGGCAGAACGGGCCCCGTCCAGCTCGGTGAGCTGGACGGGGCTCGCGGCCCTGCTCTTCCACTCCTGCCGGCGGCGGGCGACGCGTGGCGTGATCAGCCGCGACTCGACGAGCGGCACGATCACTCTCTCCACGAGGGGACGCACGAGCGCAGCAAGGCCGGCGCAGACGGTGCAGGAGACGAGAAGAGCGGCCGTGCCGCTCGGCACTCCCTTCCTGGACCACATCCAGTGATCACGTTTCAGGCGTGCCGGGCACGGCTGCTACCGAGAGAGCAGCGAGCGCCACCAGGACCGCTGCAGGCCTGACACCGCTGCGGGAGGACGGGGGTGCTGCTGCGTGGCCGACGCCGCGGGTAGCGGCTGAGCGGCGACCGGGGCCCCCTGCGCGGGATGGAGGTCGCCGAGGGAGCGCGGCGAGGTGAACCGAACGGGAAGCGCGTCCGGTCGCTTGGTGAGCCAGTTGGAGGTGACACCGATCTCGGTCTCCGGGATCGACAGGGCCATGTCGGGCAGGAGGGACATGAGCTCGTCGATGCCGGTGTCGGCGATGGCGCGGCCGATGTCACCGCCGGGGCACTCGTGCGGGCCGGCGCTGAGCGCGAGGTGCGAGCGGTTGCCGTGCATCGGCACGCTCAGGTCGGGGCGCTGTTCGGGGTCCACGTTGGCTGCGGCGATGCACAGCATGAGCAGGTCACCCTTCCTGATGTGCTGACCGCCGATCATCGTGTCGGACGTCGCCCACCGGCCGGGGATGGTGGCAATGCTGGGGTTGTCCCACATGACCTGCTCCAGAGCGTCGGGGAGGGTCATCTGCCCGCCGGAGAGGTTCCCGCGGAACCGCCGGTCGGTGAGGATCAGCCGCAGGGTGTGGGCGATCAGATTGACCGTGCCCTGATGCGCCGCCACGAGGATCATGCGCAGGTGCTCGACGACCTCCGTGTCGGTGAGCTGAGACTCGTGGAGGATGAGGCGCGATGCCAGGTCATCGCCCGGGGCGGTCTTCTTGTAGGCGACCAGGTCGGTCAGCACCTGGGTGACCACCGCATTGCTGGCGGCCGCGGTCTCGCTGCCGCGCACCAGGTCCAGCGTCGGCTCGACCAGGAGGGGACCCTTGTCCGGCGTCATGCCGAGCAGGCGGCTGACGACCAGCATGGGCAGCGGCTCGGCGTAGTCGCGCACGAGGTCGGCGGTGCCGTCCCTGCGGAAGCCGGCGACGAGCTGGCGGGTGTAGTGCGTCACGTACTTGCGCATACCGCGGCGGTTGAACTGGGTAAGACCGTCCACGACGGCGCCGCGCAGGCGAGCATGCTCGTCACCGTCGGCGAAGACGCACAGAGGCTGCCAGGCCACCATGGGCATGAGGGGCGAGTCCGCCGGAACACGGTTCTCGATGAAGGCGTTCCAGAGCCGGGAGTCCCGGCTGAACAGCTTCGGCGTGCGCATGACCTCCAGGTTCTCCCGGTACCCCAGGACCATCCAGGCCGGGATGTCGCCGTGCAGGAGGACCGGGGCGACCGGACCGTGCTGCTTGCGGAGCCCCTCGTACGTCGCGGCCGGGTCGGTGACCTCCGGCAGCCGCACGAGGCCGTTCCTGGCCATGCCGTGCGCGGGGCACCCGGGCGGCGGCATGAGCCCGTCGGCAGATATCGGGGATGGGGTGGTCACGGGGCCTCCGGTGATTGAGAGCACCCCTGTCACGAAGGCCGGCCGGGGCACTCATGAGCGTCCTTGCGGACCGCGGGCAGCGGTCCCGGCCGCCGGTCTCCGATGAGCAAGATCGGCAGCGCAGGGGCAGCATATCTTCCGCACAAGAACACCCGACAAGCCATCAAAGCCCTTTCAGGACAGCATGGTTAAGCAGTCAACCGATCGTCGGTGTCCAAGCTGAGCAGAGCCTGCTGGTGAAGGGCCGGCTCGGCGTCCTGCTCCCTGGGGTCGCGCAGGCGAACGTGGCCCGCTGGGGAGTGGGACCTCGGTCCAGGTGCTTCCCTTTGCCTTGGGCAGCCGCCTGATCGGTCGACCACGTGGGCGTCTTGCGCGTACGGCTCCGCGGGGTGAGGGGCAACTCCTGGAACGGGCCGGGACGTCGAGGTCAGCGGCGAGGACCCGGGCGGGACCAGGAAGTCGCGACGGGCCGGGGCCGGAGGAGTCTCGAGCACCCTATCGGCCGGTTTGCGCAGGTCACAATCCCATGACCCGCAAAGGGGAGAGTCCGTTTCCCTCTTCTTCTGCGTTCCCGTGTCCACCCACCCCGGCCGCGGGCAGCGCCAGACGCGAGGCCGGGCGCAACTGGCCGGGTGCGGCTCTGAGGTGAACCGGCTGCCTCAGAAGCCCTGTTGAAAACGATCAAGCGCGAATAGTATGCGCCGGACTGGATCGTTCCGGCTGGCCGATTGATCGCGCGCAACCGACCATCCCCCCCCCACACACCGTCACGCCGGGGCAGCCCAGCACCGGCGCGAGACCGTCGCGAGAGGACCCAGACGTGTCACTGGATTCCATACCCCGGGCGAAGGGCCGCGTGCCCGGCCTCGGCCACGTACCCCGCGTGCTGCGTNCCCCCCCCCACACACCGTCACGCCGGGGCAGCCCAGCACCGGCGCGAGACCGTCGCGAGAGGACCCAGACGTGTCACTGGATTCCATACCCCGGGCGAAGGGCCGCGTGCCCGGCCTCGGCCACGTACCCCGCGTGCTGCGTGATCCGCTCGGAGTCCTCAGAGCCCTCCACGCCGAAGGGCCCGTCCTGCGCCTGGACATCGGCACCATGCCCGTCGTCGTCGTCACCACCCCCGACACGATCACCGAAGTCCTCGTCAAGAAGGGCAAGCACTTCAGGAAGGGCCGACTCTTCGACCGGCTGAGGCCGCTGGTCGGCAACGGCATCGGCAACTCCGAGGGCGCGACCCACATCCGCAACCGACGCCTCATCCAGCCGATGTTCTACAAGGAGCGCCTCGAGGGCTACGCGCACGTCATGGCCGAGCGTTCCCAGATGCTGGCGGACTCCTGGAGCCACGGCCAGACCATCGATGCAGCCAAGGTCGCGGGCAGCTTCACCATCGAGACCCTCGCCGCGACCATCTTCAGCGCCGACATCGGCCGTCCAGCCGTCGAGTCCGTCCGCGAGGACCTGCCCGTCATCCTCCGCGTCATGCTGCGCCGGGCCCTCGCCCCCAAAGCCCTGGACGGGCTCCCGATCTGGAGGTCCTTCGACCGCTCGGCCTCCCGGATGCGCGCCGTGATCGAGGAGGTCATCGCCACCACCCGCGCCTCCAACCCCGAGAGCCGCACGGACCTGCTCTCCCTGCTGCTCTCCGCACGCGATGAGACCGGCGCCGGCATGACCGACGAAGAAGTCCGCGACGAACTCGCCACCATGCTCTTCGCCGGGAGCGAGACAACCGCCTCCACACTCGCCTGGGCCATGTACCACATCGGCCAGCGGCCCGACGTCGAAGCAGAACTCCTCACAGAGATCAAGAACGCCGTCGGCGACCGGCCCGTCGCCTTCGCCGACGTACAGAACCTGCCCGCCATCACCCGCGTCCTGAACGAAGTGATCCGGCTCCACGGAGTCACCACGCTCATGCGACGCACCATCGACCCCGTCACCATCGGCGGCTACGACCTTCCCGCCGACACCGAGGTCCTCTTCAGCCCCTACGCCATGCACCGTGACCCGAACCTGTACCCGGAACCCGACCGCTTCGACCCCGACCGCTGGCTTCCCGAACGATCAGCCGACCGCCCGCGCCACCACGTTGCTCCCTTCGGCGCCGGCAACCGCAAGTGCATCGGCGACAAGTTCGCCTGGCTCGAAGCAACCATCATCCTGGCCACCATCCTGCCCCGCTGGAAGCTCCGCTCCGTCCCCGGCAGCAAGCCACCGGCCGAGGCCACCGCGTCCATGGCACATCCCATTCGCGTGCCCATGGTCGTCCACCGCCGCCAGGACGTCTGACCCTCCCGCTCGATACGACGCGAGCCAGTGGTGGCACCCGATCCGGGAAGGGCTCTGCAGACGCCCACGGAGCCGGGTCTGCCGGTCGCGGTTCGCGGGCGGCCGAAGGCGACGACTTCCTCGAGCAGGGCCCTGTTGCGAGTGGCAACAGCCCGGGACTGCTTCAGGCGGTTGACGGCGCGCCCAACAGCGTTGCGTCGCTGTACCGATCTCGGAACCTTGACCCCCTTTGACGCGGGCGCCGGTGGTGGGTCGGTGCGGGCCCCGTGCATGCTGGTGCGCGCGGACGCCGGGTGCGCGGTCCGGTCCGGGGGACGAAGCCGTCCGGCCGTTTGCGGACCGGTCCCGTCCGGTCCCGGGCGAGGGTGCCGGAACGCGGGTCGTCGCGACCGCCTGGGTGCTTTCTCATCTTCTCCGTGGGCTCCCGGCCAGTGGTTGAAGAGGGGAAGTTACCGAAACGAACGGGGTGGTTGTGCCGTTCACACGGGGGACCGGCAGACTCGGGAACGCCCACCCGGTGCTGCAGCACTCATCGTTCACCCAGGAGAGTCCACCCACGAAAGGACGAGAACCATGCGGAAGACCGCTCGATGGACGGCAGGCGGTGCCACCCTCGCCTTCGCGCTGCTCGGGTCGACGGCCGGCGTCGCGTACGGCGCGCCCGCCTCGCTGTACGCTCCCTCGGCGCTGGTCCTGACCACGGCACACGGGGAGAGCGCCACAACGGGCCCGGAGCATGCGGTCGTCCTCACCTGCGCGCCCGGCGCCACCGGTACGCATCCGGACTCGGAAGGCGCGTGCGCCGCCCTCGCACAGGTGAAGGGCGAGTTCGGCAGCCTCGCCGAGATCAGCCGCGGTCAGCCGCGCTTCTGCACCAGGGAGTACAACCCCGTCACGGTGACGGCCCGGGGCGTCTGGCAGGGCATGCGGGTGAACTATGAGCACACCTTCGCCAACGAATGCGTCAAGAACACCGAAGGCGCGGCCGTCTTCGCGTTCTGAGTGATTCCGCGGAGGAGGGATCACCCGACAGGGGAATCGGGGGTGGCCGTCGCCACCCCCGATTCCCGTTCCCCCGGAAATCCGGCGTCCGCACGCCGAACGCCTGAGCTACTGCCATGCGGGCAGCGCGAGATCGCCGTACGCGAGATGCCGTACGGCGGTACGGTGACGTGCAGTGCCACAGCGGTGGGGGTGAGCGGGCCCACGTCCTGGAGCGTACGACCGGGGCGAACGCCGCGGCACCGACTTCTCGCCGTCCGGCGCGCCGTGACGCCGTCGGCGTCGGCGCGGTCCGCGCGCGGAGGTGTGTCAGCGGCGCTGGCTACGGTGGGGCACATGATCGAGGCCGAGGACATCCGCCGTATCGCTCTGTCGCTTCCTGAAACGGTGGAGAAGGAAGCATGGAGCATGCCCACGTTCCGCGTGGCCGGGAAGATGTACATCACGATCCCCGACGATCAGACGTCGTTCGCCGTGCGCTGCCCGAAGCACGAGCGGACCGAACTGATCGCCGCGGAGCCGCAGAAGTTCTGGGTGCCACCGCACGAGGCGAGTTCGTCCTGGGTCCGGGTGCGGCTCGGCGCGCTGGAGGACCTGGCCGAACTACGTGACATTCTCGTCGACTCCTGGAGACAGGCGGCGCCGGACCGGTTGGCGGAGGAGCATCCCGAACTGCGGCCGGGAGTGGGCTCAGGCGAGTGAGGGGCGTGCGGTCTGGGGAGGGAAGGACACGGCTGAGGCGGGCGTGCCCTCGGGCCGGTGACCGGAGTCGGCCCCTCCCTCCGGCCTGGTGACTCCGGCCGGCGAGGACCACACCCGCGATCCCCGTCCGTCAGCTCGCGCGGGAGCGCCGCCGGAGCAGGTACACCAGCGAGGCGACCGCGGCCGCGACCGCCGTGGCGATCGCGGTCCAGCCGCCTGTCGACAGACCGCCGCTCTCCGCCGCCGCACCCGTGGCCGGAGTGTTCGCAGGGGACGCCTCGGGGGCGGGGCGCGCCGGAGCGCTGGGAGCGGGTGTCGGCGAGGCGGCGGGCGTGGGGTTCTTCACGGTGGCGCCGGGCGCGGCCGCCCCGAGCTTCAGCACGGGTGCGGAGTTGCCGTGGCCGTGGCCGCTGGTGGCGCCGAGTTCGATCCAGCGGTCGACGCGTCCGTCGCCGTAGCCCTGCAGCGTCTTGAAGGCGAGTTCCTCGACGTCGGGCAACTGCCGGACGCGCACCGAGTACTCGGCGTCGGCCCCGACGGCGACGGCGGGCCCCTTGACCGTGTAACCGTCGGCCGCGGTGCCGAACGTCCAGCCCTCGGGGCCGTCCTCGTACGTGACGTCGGTGGGGACGATCCCCGCGGGGAGGACGACGCGCAGGGATGTGATCCCGGCCCTGTCGGACTCCGATTCGGCGTTGAAGGTGAGCGTGACGTTCTCGGCGAGAGCCTGTGCCTTGTCGGCCTCGACTTCGACGTGCGCGGCCGCCGGGCCGGCGCCCAGCAGTACGGCACCGGCACCGGCAGCGGTGGCGAGGCAGAGGCACGCGCGGCGGATGCTCGTGGGGGTACGGGTCATGGCGTCTCCGGATCGTGGTGGATGAGCGCCGCCCGGGGGCCGCGCGGTGACGGCCATGGCCTGCCCAGGGGCTCGCGGCCGCAGCGGTCGTGCACCAGTCCCACAGCGAGGAGCGCGGTCACCGCCGCGGCGTCCGCCGCCCGGTCCGAGGGCTCGCGGGCCGCGAGGGGGCGGGCGGTGAGCCCGAGTACGCCGCCCACGAGGGCGAACACGGCCGCCCGCACGACGTGCAGTGGGGAACGCGGGTCCGCGTGCGGCAAGTGCATGGCCCGCCCATCATGAACCATCGTGTGACCAGTCGGCAGGCACACACGGCGCGTCGGGTCCCCGTCGGCAGTCGCCCGGCCCGTCCGCTCCCGGCCGGCAGGCACACGGCCCACCCCGGGGTGGTCGGCGTCGTTCTCCGGGCGAAGCGGAGCCCCCGATCGACCGCCTGATACGGGTGCGGGACCGCGACCGGTGATCGTCCGGCGGACGAAGGGTTCGCCGTCGCGGTGGCTGCGCGCGTCGACGACGGGCGCACGGATGCCCGGAGGGCGACCGGATCCGGCTGCCGACCCGGTGAGGACGTGCACGCCATGAATGCGACAACGACTGTCGATTTATTGAGGAATCTCTCACTCTGAATGTGAAATGCCAGGTCGCAGGCCTGTTATCGGTAGCGATTACCAACATCGTTGCAGCCTTTGCATGGATCCGTTCCGTGCGTTTCACTGCGGACCGGAAAGCACGTGACGCTCAGGTCAGGGGGAATCGATGGGTAAGGGGCACGCTCACGGTGGTGCACACGGCCATGATCACGGTCACGGGGTAACGGGGGACTCGGACAAGCGATGGCTCTCGATCGCCCTCGCCCTGATCGTCGGCTTCATGTCGGTCGAGGTCGTCGTCGGTGTGGTGGCGAAGTCCCTGGCGCTGATCTCCGATGCCGCTCACATGCTCACCGACGCCGTCGCCATCGTCCTCGCGCTGGTGGCGATGCGGATGGCCAAGCGGCCCGCAAAGGGCAGCTACACCTACGGTCTGAAGCGGGTGGAGATCCTCTCCGCCCAGGTGAACGGCCTCTCCCTGATCCTGCTGGGCGCCTGGCTGTCGGTCGAGGCCGTCGAGCGGCTCATTGATCCCCCCGAGGTCGAGGGCGGGCTGATGCTCGCCACCGCCCTCGCGGGGATCGCGGTCAACGTGGCCGCCACCTGGTGCATCTCCCGTGCCAACCGCTCCTCGCTGAACGTCGAGGGCGCCTACCAGCACATTCTGAACGACCTGTTCGCGTTCGTCGGCACAGCGGTCGCGGCCTTCGTCGTCCTCACCACCGGCTTCGCACGTGCCGACGGCATCGCGACGCTCGTCGTGGTCGCCCTGATGTTCAGGGCGGGCTACGGGCTGCTCCGCGACTCGGGACGGATCTTCCTCGAGGCGGCTCCCGCCCATGTCGACCCCGACCGGCTCGGTGGGCGACTGGCGGCGGAGCCGGGGGTGCGGGAGGTCCACGACCTGCACATCTGGCAGATCACGTCCCAGGAGGTGGCCCTGTCCGCGCACGTGCTCGTCGAGGCCGGCGGCGACTGCCACGCCGTACGCCGGGACCTCGAGGACCTGGTGCGCCGCGACTTCGGCATCACCCACACCACCCTCCAGGTGGACCACCGTCCGGAGGTCCTGCTCCAGGTCGGCGGCCCTGCCGGCGTGCCGGGCGCGGCGGGGCACTGCGCGGACCCGCACGGCACGGCGCACCGCGACGGCCCGAACGGCCCCGACGACGGTTCGTACGCCGACGGGACGGTTCGCGTACCGGGGCCATGACGGCCGCCGGCCCGGGGATGGGGCGGTTCGCGTACCGGGACCGCGCGGCACATGATGTGCGGGCGAGAGCGGAGACGTACTCCGGACCGACGCCCCGTCCGATGGGAAGCGTCGTACGCGACTCCTCGCGCCGGGCTTCGAGGAGCCGGTCGCCGAGGCCGCACCTTTCCGGACGCAGGGCCATCGGATGCACGTCCCACCCGGCGCACACGAGGTCCGGAGGCCGGTGCCGGAGGTCCGGACATGCCGTGACACCGGCATCGAGCAGGTCGTGACGAAAGGTGGAATACGGGTGATTTCTATGTTTTTAGGATGGGTAGATACGAGACGTAAGGGGTGACTCGGTAACGGTCACCTCCCGGCCCGGCGTACCCCGGGCCTTCGTGGGAGGAGGACGGGACATCGCCCGGGATCTCCGAGCACCTGCGTCAGTCAGGAGGGGCGAGATGGACCTCTGGGCGATCTGGTTGATCATCGCTGCGGTGCTGATCGCCGCGGAGACCCTCACGCTGACCGTCGCGCTGGGCATGCTGGGCGGAGCCGCGCTGATCACCGCGGCATGCGCCGCGGCGGGAGTACCGCTGCCCCTCCAGTTCCTGGTCTTCACCGTCGTCGCCGTGATCAGTGTGGTGTTCGTGCGCCCCCGTGTGCGGCGCGTGCTCACCCCGCGGCGCGAGCGGTTCGGCGTGGACGCTCTGGTCGGCAGCACCGCCCAGGTCGTCTCCGAGGTGACGGGCACGGGCGGCAGGGTCCGCATCGGCGGCGAGGAGTGGACGGCCCGCGCGTACGACGAGTCGCTGGTGATCCCTCCGGGAACGGCCGTGGACGTCATGGAGATCAGCGGCGCCACCGCTGTCGTCTACCCCCGGGAGTGAATCATGGAAGGCACGGCACTCCTCCTCGTCGGCGTGATCGTCGCGCTCCTGGCGGTCTTCACCGTCGTTCGCGCGGTGCGCGTCGTACCCCAGGCGCGTGCGCGCAACGTCGAGCGGCTCGGCCGCTACCACCGCACGCTGCAGCCGGGACTCAACGTCGTCATCCCGTACGTCGACCGGGTCTACCCGGTGATCGACCTCCGCGAACAGGTCGTCTCCTTCCAGCCGCAGCCCGTCATCACGGAGGACAACCTGGTCGTGGAGATCGACACCGTCGTGTACTTCCAGGTGACCGATCCGCGTGCCGCCGCCTATGAGATCGCGAACTACCTGCAGGCCGTTGAGCAGCTCACCGTCACCACGTTGCGCAACGTCGTGGGGTCGATGGACCTGGAGCAGACCCTCACGTCGCGGGACACCATCAACAACCAGCTGCGAGGTGTGCTGGACGAGGCGACCGGGAAGTGGGGGCTGAGGGTCAACCGCGTGGAGATCAAGGCCATCGACCCCCCGCAGTCCATCAAGGACGCGATGGAGAAGCAGATGCGGGCCGAGCGGGACAAGCGGGCCGCGATCCTCGGGGCCGAAGGTCATCGCCAGGCCCAGATCCTCACCGCGGAGGGCGAGAAGCAGTCCGCCGTCCTCCGGGCGGAGGGCAACCGGACCGCCGAGATCCTGAAGGCCGAGGGCCAGTCCCGGGCCATCGACGAGGTCTTCCAGGCCGTGCACCGCAACGACCCGGACCCCAAACTGCTCGCGTACCAGTACCTCCAGGTGCTGCCCCAGCTCGCCCAGGGCCCCGGCAGCACGTTCTGGGTCATCCCCGGTGAGGTCACCTCCGCACTCCAGGGGGTGTCCCGCGCGTTCGGTGAGGTGCTGCCCCGATCCCCGGCGACGCGGGAGGATTCCCCCGGCGGGGCGGCCGACCGGAGGGCCGCCGACGACGCGGCGCGGGCGGCGGAGGCCGCAGCGGAGGCCGTCGCCGACGCGGTCCAGGCCGACGGCGCCACTTCACGGCCCTGACCGCTCCTGGCCCCCTCGCCGGCCAGTGGGCGAGGAGCCGTGCAGCAGGGGCGACGGTGAGGGAGCATCTCGCGTTGCGGACCGGCCCCGCCGGAGGCCTACGCTTCCAACACCGGCTGGTCCACGCCGTGTTCGTCGCCGACCGGGAGGCGTGACCGTGTGCATGGAGGAGCGGCCACCGGAGTCCACCCACCGCTGACCGGCGCGCCGACCCGGGACGCGCGCTCCGCGCGGCGGTCCACCCTTCCACCCTTCCACCCCGCCCAGAAGGCCGGTACGCATGAGCACGGACCACCGCCACCTCCTCGTCATCGGCATCGGCGCCGGTGACCCGGACCATCTGACGCTCGCGGCGCTGAAGGCCATGCGCCGAGCCGACGTCTTCTTCCTCCTCGGGAAGGGGCCGGAGAAGTCCTCGCTCACCGATCTGCGGCGTCGGATGCTCGACGAGCACGCCCGCGCGCCGTACCGCGTCGTCGAAGCGGACGACCCGTGGCGCGACCGGACGCCGGGAGGCCGGAGCGAGTACACGGCGGCGGTCCACGACTGGCGCAGCCGGCGCGCCGACGTCTACGAGCGCCTGATCCGGGACGAGTTGGCACCGGGACGGACCGGGGCCTTCCTGGTGTGGGGCGATCCCGCCCTGTACGACAGCACCCTGGGTGTCCTGTCGGAGATCGAGGCGCGGGGCACGGTCGCCTTCGACACCGAGGTCGTCCCGGGAGTCAGCAGTGTGTCCGCCCTGGCGGCGCGGCACCGCATCACGCTCAACCGGGTCGGCCGTCCGGTCCGCATCACTCCCGCGCGCAGACTGCCCGAGGTGGGGCTCGACGACGACGGCGACGTCGTCGTGATGCTCGACGCGCAGGAGTCGTTCAGCGGGATCGAGGGCGACGACGTGTGGATCTACTGGGGCGCCTACCTCGGAACGCCCGACGAACTCCTCGTGTCCGGCCGTCTGTCGGACGTCGCCGGACGCATCCAGCGGCTTCGTTCCGAAGCACGTGCGCGGCACGGCTGGATCATGGACACGTACCTCCTGCGCACGGTCGACGGAGCGGTGGACGGCGGCTCAGGTCCGTCCGGTACCGCGGCCGCGGCGCGGTCCTCGGCCCTGACGCCGTCCGTGCCCGACCCGGCGCGAAGGGCGGGGGAGGGGGACGAAGAGGCGGTCCCCGTGCTTCGGGTGGCCGATGCCGACGCGGCGGTCGCCTGGTACCGGCGGCTCGGGTTCGTGAAGCGATGGGGGCACCGGTTCGAACCGGGGCTCCCGGCCTTCGTCGAGATCGCGAGGGGCCCGGTGAAGCTCTTCCTCTCCGAGCACGTGGGCGACGCCCGCCCCGGCACGCTGGTGTATCTGCGGGTACGGGACGTCGACGCCGTCGCGGAAGAGTTCGGCGTGCCGGTGACCACCGCGCCATGGGCGCGCGAGGTGGAGCTCCGCGATCCCGACGGCAACCGGCTGCGGGTGGGCACACCGGCGGAGTGATCGCCGGTCGGGGCGGACCGGCCGGTCGGGGCGGAGGTGCGTGAGGTGAGTCACACACGCTGCCCGGAACCCCACCCCTCACACGTACGACATCTGGACCGTACGGAGAACCGGGCCGACCGGGAGGCCGACTCCGTGCCGGACCGGCGTCCGGCCGAGCCGGAGAAGCCGAGCAGGGCCCGAGCCGGTCCGCCGTGCGCAGGCCGCCCGGACGCACGCGGGCGACCAAACCGTACGCATGTGATGAGGGAGAGCTCGGTCATGGACGATTCCCGACGAGCGGCGCCCGGTGCCACCTCGGTGCTCTCGGTGCTCCGCAAGGTGGCGCCGCCGCCCGCGCTGTGCGGCTTCCTGCTGCTGCTCGCCGTGGTCTTCGCGGGTTCCTACTGGGTCGGAACCCTCGTGGGGCCCGTGGCGCCGGGCATGCACGCCACCCCGTCCGGCGGGGCGGGGGAGGACGACGGAGCCGGCCACGGCCACGGAGGGCGCGACTGATGGCCGCCGGAACGGGGCTGCTCGTCATCACCGACCTGACCGTGGGGGGAATGACCTGCGCGGCGTGCGTGCGGCGCGTCGAGAAACGGCTCGGCAGACTCGACGGCGTCACGGCCACCGTGAACCTGGCGACGGGTACCGCACGGGTGAGTCATCCGCCGGGGACCGAAGTCCCCGCACTCGTCGCCGCGGTGGAGGGCGCCGGCTACTCGGCCGCGCTCTCCGAGCCGCCCGAGCCGCGGGAGGAAGGGGAGCGCCAGGAGCCGGACGCGGGCGCCGAGGAAGCGCGGCGGAACGCGGAACGGCTGCTGCTCACCGCACTTCCGGCGGTGCCGGTGCTCGTACTGTCGATGGTTCCGGACTGGCAGTTCCGCAACTGGCAGTGGCTCTGCTTCGCGCTCGCCGCGCCGGTGGCCCTGTGGGGGGCATGGCCGTTCCACGTACGGGCGGTGCGCGGGCTGCGGCACGCCACCGCCACCATGGACACCCTGGTGTCGCTGGGAGTGTTGGCGTCCTTCTCGTGGTCGGTGTACGCGCTGTTCCTGGGCGGGGCGGGAGAACCCGGCATGACGATGCCGTTCACCCTGCTCCCCGCGGCCTCGGACGGCAGGGCGCACCTCTATCTCGAGGCGGCCGTCGGTGTGCCCCTCTTCGTCATGACGGGGCGGTACCTCGAGGCGCGGGCCAGACGCGGAACCGGCGCTGCGCTGCGGTCGCTGGCCCGGCTCGCCGTCAAGGAGGTCGCGGTGCGCGAGGACGGTGGTGAACGACTCGTCCCCATCGAGGAGTTGGGGGTCGGCCAGGTCTTCGTGGTGCGTCCCGGGGAGCGTGTCGCCACCGACGGCCAGGTGGCCGAGGGCAGCTCCGCGGTGGACCTGGCCCTCGTCACGGGGGAGAGCGAGCCGGTCGAGGTCGGACCGGGATCGCCCGTGGTCGGCGGCGCGGTCAACGCGGGCGGCCTGCTGCTGGTGCGCGCCACAGCGGTCGGCGCCGACACCCGGCTCGCCAGGATCACCCGCATGGTCACCGACGCCCAGGCCGGAAAGGCCAGGGCACAGCGGCTGGCCGACTCGGTGTCGGGGGTGTTCGTGCCGGTCGTCCTCTCCCTCGCCGTCACGGCCCTCGGCTTCTGGCTCGGTGCGGGTGCCGACCCGCAGGCCGCCGTCACCGCGAGCGTGGCCGTCCTGGTCGTGGCCTGCCCCTGCGCGCTCGGCCTCGCGACCCCGACGGCGCTGATGGCGGCGACCGGCCGGGGCGCCCAGCTGGGCGTCCTCGTCGGCGGGCCCCGGACGCTGGAGGGCCTGCGGCACGTCGACACCGTCGTGCTGGACAAGACCGGCACGCTCACCACCGGGCACATGGCCGTCGCCCGCTTCACGGCCGTGACGGACGGGCCCGGGCGCGAGGCGGTGCTACGGCTGGCCGGCGCGGTCGAGCAGGGCTCGGAGCATCCGCTGGGCCGTGCGGTCGTCTCGTATGCGCGCAGCGCGGCCCCCGACCGGCCGCTGCCTGAGGTGAGCGACTTCACCGCCGAGGCCGGCCGTGGTGTACGGGGCCGGGTCGCCGGCCGCCTGGTCGAGGTGGTCGCGCCCGGCGGCGAACTGCCGGAGCCGCTGGGCGAAGCGCTGCGGACGGCGGAGAACGCCGGGCACACCCCGGTCCTGGTCCGCGTGGACGGAGAGCCCCGGGCCGTCGTCCAGGTCGGCGACGTCGTACGGTCCGGTAGCTACCGTGCCGTGGAGCGGTTGCGACGGCTGGGCGTCGAGCCGGTGCTCGCCACCGGCGACCGGGAGGCACCCGCGCGGAGCGTCGCGTCGGACCTCGGCATCGAGGTCGTGCACGCCCGGTGCACCCCCGAGGGCAAAGCGGCGTTGGTGCGGCGGTTGCGGGAGGACGGCAGGCGGGTCGCGATGGTCGGCGACGGGGTCAACGACGCCGCCGCGCTGGCCGGGTCGGACCTCGGGATCGCGATGGGCAGCGGCACGGACGTGGCGATCGGGGCGGCCGACGTGACCCTCGTGCGCGGTGACATCGGGGCCCTGGCGGACGCCGTCCGGCTGGCCCGCCGCACCCTGGGGACGATCCGGGTCAATCTCGTGTGGGCGTTCGGGTACAACGTCGTGACCGTCCCGCTCGCCCTCGTGGGGCTGCTCAATCCGATGCTCGCCGCGGTGGCGATGTCGGTCAGCTCACTCCTCGTGGTCGGCAACAGCCTGCGGTTGCGGGCCTGGCAGCCGTCTCCCGTGCGGAGCCGCCGGCGATGACGGGGAAGAACCGCCGGCTCACCGACGCACTGCCGGCCGTACTGGTGCCCCTCGTCGCGTGCAGCGTCGCCCTGGGCGGCCTGACCACCTGGGTCGGGACGGGCAACGCGGGCTCCCCGGCCCGCATCGCCGTCGTTCCCGGCCGGGTGTACCTGCCGTACGGGGACGGCAGGGAGACCGCGGCCTTCTTCGACATCGCCAACTCCGGCGGCTCGGAGGACCGGTTGACGGGAGCCACCTCGCCCTCCGCCCCGGGCGGGGTCACGCTGACCCGTCACCGCGGCACCGAGACGGGCGGGGCGTACCGGGACGCGGTGGCGTCGACGACCGTCCCGGCCGGAAGCGGACTGTCCATGTCACCGCACGGTGTGAGTCTCACCCTCCGGCCCAGGGCCGAGCTGCGGCCGGGCGACATCGTGCCGTTCACGCTGCGGTTCGAGCGGCGCGGACCCGTCAGGACCGTCGCCGTGGTGGTTCGCCCGGGCTCGTCCTCCTCGTGACGGGCCCGTCACCGGTCGCGGAGCAGCCGTAGGACGGGGGCGCGCGGCTCCCACGGGGCGGTGGCGGGACGGACTCTCGTCCAGCAGGCGGCTCGCGGTCGACCGCGGCTCTCCCACACGTCGCGGCGGGACTTCCGGGCGCCTCGCAGCGGGCGGTAGACGCGGGGCCGGGGGCCGGGGCGAGCACGGGACGCACGGGCCGGAGCGCTGTTCGTACCGAGGCGGTCCGGCACCGCACGGTCCTGGGCCCTTCCGGCCCACCCACCCTCCCTCCTCCGCCGCGGGCGAGTCGCTTCCTCGTGGGCCGCGCCCGCGTCGTTCCCCTCCGGGACCGGTGCCGCGTGTCCGTCCTTCCGGGCCGTGCACGCCGGTCGGCCACCGGTGTCGTCCGCCCGGGACCTGTGCCCGCGGTGCGCCGGACGGCGGGTGCGCCGCGACGGCGAGCGCGGCGATCTGCCCGGACGCCGACTCCCCGTGGTATTCGTCGATGCGGACGCAGTCCGCCTGCCGCAACTGTGGTCTGGATCAACCGGTTTGGTCCGAGACGGTGACCGGGCCCCGGTGCGTACCCATGCGTGACGACGGACGTCAGGATGCGAGGATGAGGCGCCATGACTGCTGGGTGGTGCTCGCGCACGGTACGGGCCGCGGTGTTCGCGGCCGTGTGCGTGCTGCTCGCCGCCCTCGGTCACGTGATGATGTCCGGGGAGTCCACGCCCTGGTGGACGCTGGCCGGCGGGTTCGTCGCAACAGGTGGACTGGGCTGGGGACTGGCGGGCCGTGAGCGGGGACTGCCGTCGGTCGTGGCCGCGGTGGTCGCCGTCCAGACGGCGCTGCACACGGTCTTCGCCCTCGCGCAGTCCGGGGCCGGCGCCGCAGGACACGCCGTACGTGCAGCCGCGCCCGCCCACCAGGGGCACCACCACACGGGGTCCGGCGGTACGGGGCAGGCCCACACAGGCGCCACACACGGTATGGCGATGGGGCATGGGCACGGCTCCTCCCTCGAATCTGCGGGGCACATGGGGTCGGGGCATACATCCCTCGCGGGCGACGTGGTCGACATGGGCCGTACAAGTCACCTGCATCATCCGGATGTGCTGTCCGGAGACTCCTCGTCCTGGGGCATGCTCGCCGCCCACCTGCTGGCGGCGCTGCTGACGGGCCTGTGGCTCGCCTACGGGGAGCGGGCCGCGTTCCGCATCCTGCGCGCCGTCGCCGGATGGCTGACCGCGCCGCTGAGGCTGCTGCTCGCGCTGCCTGCTCCGCCGCACCGTCCGCGGCTGCGCGGCCGCCGCCGTCCTTCCCGTGCGTCGCGGCTCCTTCCGCTGGTCTACGCGATCGTCTCCCGAGGGCCGCCCGTGGGGTCCGCTGTCGCCTGACGACAGCCGGAATCCCGAGGTGGCCCAAGTGCCCCTCGGGCACGGCCGTACCCGGCGCGCGGTGGGTCACCCACCCCGGCGCCGTACGGCCGCACCCCACACACCGGGTGGCGGACCCTGTGGCCTCGGGCCCCGGTCCCGGACCCGGACGACCCGAGAAGGACATCTGGTGATCTCTTCTGCCCTGCCCGCTTCATGCGACGCGACGGAGAAGGCGCCTTCGGCCGACGAGTCGATCACCTCCTGGGCGCTCGCCGCCCGCTCCGGTGATGCCGACGCCGTGGAGCGTTTCGTCCGCGCCCTGCACCGCGACGTCCTGCGCTACGTCGCCCATCTGTGCGGCGACCCCCAGTCGGCCGACGACCTCGCACAGGACACGTTCCTGCGTGCGCTCGGCAGCCTGCACCGGTTCGAGGGACGGTGCTCGGCCCGTGCCTGGCTCCTGTCCATCGCCCGCCGCGCGGTGATCGACAGCTACCGGTACGCGGCCGCGCGACCCAGGCTGCACGACGTACCGGACTGGCAACTCGCCGTCGAACGTGCCCAGCCGTGCGACGTACCCGGCTTCGACGAGGGCGTCGTGCTGCACGAACTGCTGGCGGGCCTGCCGCAGGAGCGGCGGGAGGCGTTCGTCCTCACCCAGATGCTCGGGCTGCCCTACGCGGAGGCCGCCGAGCTGAGCGACTGCCCGGTCGGTACGGTGCGCTCCCGCGTGGCCCGTGCCCGGGCGACGCTGATGGAGCGGCTGACCGAGGCGGAGGAGCCGTCCGCGCCCGCGCTGGCGGCCTGACGCGGCAGGGTGCCGGCGCGTCCTCGTGCACGCGCCGGCACCCGCGTTCAGGCCGGATCCGGACGTGACACGGCCGCCCGTGCGACCCCGTGGGCGCGTGGACGCGGGCATCCGCGGGGTTCGCCGGTGCGGGCGTACCGGGCGGCGATGTCGGTGCGCTCGTCGTGCTGATCGCCGGAGCGTCCGCGTCCTCCCAGCGGCGCACGTGGCTGACGTGGATCAACGGCGTGCCGTTCGGCTGCCGGGAGCCGGGAGCCGGGAGCGTGAAGCCGGGAGCCGGGAACTCACCCGTCACCCGTTCCGACTAGTGGACCGGGGGACGGCGTTTCGCCCCCTGCGTCAAGTGAACTCTGGAGACTCTCATGCGTTCTCGTGTGTGGTGCGGTACGGCGATCGCGGTGCTCGGCCTGCTCGCGTCGGGTTGCGGTGGCGGGGAGGGCAGCGGAAACAGGGGAACGGGGAAGTCCGCGGCCTCCGGCGGATACCCCGTGACCGCAACCGACTGCACGGGCGCCGAGACCACCTTCGCCGCCGCCCCGAAGAAGATCGTCACCAGCGACGCCTCCGCTCTGGAGCTCCTGCTCCGCCTGGGAGCGGGCGACAGGGTGATCGGCACGGGGTTCCCGCCCGGAAAGGGCGCGCTGCCCGGCGAACTCGACGCCCAGGCGCAGAAGGTCGAGGTCCTCAGCCGGACGGTCGTCCCGAAGGAGAAGCTCCTCGGCTCCGGAGCCGACCTGTACATCGACACCTTCGCCTCGATGGCCGGCATGGGCGGCGGCATGGGTGACGCGCCGACCGAGGAGGAGTTCAGGGCAGCCGGGATCAACCGCCTCCACCTCAAGTCCACCGCCTGCGCGGCGATGAGCAAGACCCCGTCGACGGACCTGTCCGCGGTCGAGAACGACATCACCTCCCTCGGAGCCGTCACGGGCACCAGCGAGAAGGCGAAGGAACTCGTCGCCGGCATGAGGGAGAAGGTGGACGGCGTCCAGAAGGCGATCGGAGGAGCCGCCGGGGACGCGCGGCCGACCTACTTCTTCTTCGACTACGACGCGGGTACCAGGCAACCGGTCGCGGTGTGCAACCGCCAGGTCGCCAACGCGCTGATCACCCTGGCGGGCGCCCGCAACGTGTTCGCGGACTGCGACGCCGACTTCAAGCAGGTGAGCTGGGAGGACGTGGTGTCCAGAAACCCGGACTGGATCCAGCTCGGCGTGCGCAACCGGGGCAGCGAGGCCGGGAACGACAAGGCGTTCGACGAGGCGCGGGCGTGGCTCGAGGGCAACCCCGCCACCAAGGGCCTGAAGGCCGTGAAGGAGGGCAGGTTCCTGCGCATCGGCTCCGAGCGCACCACGATCGCGGGAGTGGAGAACGCCACCACGGTCCGGGACATCGCCAGGGCCATCCACCCGGACAAGGTCAAGTGACCGTGCTGGACACGCCGGCCGCGTCCCGCCGCGGGGCGAGGACCCCCGGCGAGGCGCGTACCGTGCCCGCCGGGTTGCTCGCGATCGTCCTCGGCGCGGCTCTGCTGGCCGCCCTGACCGCGGCGGTCTCCTGGGGCGCCACGTCCATCCCGCCCGGTGAGGTGTGGGGCGTCGTGGGCAGACGGCTGACCGGCGAGGCGCCGCGGCCCGGCACGGACGACCTGATCGTCTGGCAGCTGCGGGTCCCCCGGGCGCTGCTCGCCGCGCTCGTCGGCGCCGGACTCGGCCTCGTGGGGACGGCGGTGCAGGCCCTGGTACGCAACCCGCTGGCCGACCCGTATCTGCTGGGCATCTCCAACGGGGCCTCCCTGGGTGCCGTCGCCGCGATCGTGCTGGGGCTCGGTGCGGGCGGAGCACTGGGCCTCGGGTTGTCCGGCGCCGCCTTCGCCGGTGCCCTGGCCACCTTCGCCCTGGTGTGGGCGGTGGCCCGGCGCGGCGGCGGGTTCGCTCCGCTGCGGCTGGTCCTGGCCGGTGTGGCGATCGGGCAGTTCCTCTCCGGCCTCACCAGTTACCTGGTGCTGCAGACCGGGGACGGACAGCAGACGCACAGCGTGCTGTTCTGGCTGATGGGGAGCCTGAGCGGGGCGAGCTGGTCGATGCTCGCCGTGCCCGCCGTCGCCGTGCCCGCGGCGCTGCTGTGGCTGCACGCGCGCGGCCGCGGGCTCAACGCCCTGCTGATGGGCGACGAGACCGCGGCCGGACTCGGCGTCGACGTCACGAGGCTGCGCCGCGAACTGTTCACGGTGACCAGCGTCCTGACCGGAGTGCTCGTCGCCGTGTCCGGCGCGATCGCGTTCGTCGCCCTGATGGTGCCGCACGCCTGTCGTCTGGTCGTCGGCGGCGACCACCGCCGGCTGCTGCCGGTCTCCGCGCTCTTCGGGGCGCTGCTGATGGTGGTGGTCGACATCGTGTGCCGGACGGCCATGGACACGCAGGAGCTGCCGGCCGGTGTGGTCACCTCCCTGATCGGAGCCCCGGCCCTGCTGTATCTGCTGGACCGACGCCTGGGGGGCGGCAGTTGAGGATCGACATGGAGGACCTGCACGTCGCCTATGCGGGCAGCACGGTCGTGTCCGGCGCCCGCCTGATCGCGGCCGAGGGGGAGATCACCGGGCTGGTCGGCCCGAACGGCAGCGGCAAGTCCACCCTCCTGCGCACCGTCTACCGGCATCTGAGTCCCGTCGCGGGCCGGGTGCTGCTGGCGGGACGCGACATCCGCGAGCTGTCGCCTGGCCGCTCGGCGCGCCATGTGGCGGCGCTGCCGCAGGAGCGGGGCAGCGAGTTCGAGCTGACGGTACGGGAGGTGGTGGCCATGGGGCGTACGCCGTACAAGAGGGCGTTCGCCGGGGACGACGCCGCCGACCGGGACGTCGTCGCCCGCGCCCTGGCGGACGTCGGCATGGGCACGGCGGCCGGACGGCGCTTCACGGCGCTGTCGGGCGGCGAACGCCAGCGGGTGCTGCTGGCCCGTGCGTTCGCCCAGGAGCCCGACGTCCTGGTGCTCGACGAACCGACCAACCACCTGGACGTCCGGCACCAGGTGGAACTGCTCGCCCTCCTCAGGGCACAGCGCCGCACCACCCTGGTGTCGCTGCACGACCTCAATGCGGCCGCGTCCGTGTGCGACCGGCTGCACGTCCTGCACTCCGGGACGGTCGTCGCCTCCGGACCGCCTCGTGAGGTGATCACGCCGGAGCTGATGGCGGACGTGTTCGGGGTCCGGGCGGCCGTGGTAGACCACCCCCTCACCGGCGACCCGCTCATCGCCTTCGACCACAGGGCGCCCGCCGCCGCCCCGGCGGCGCCCGCGCTGGAGCCCGACACCGCCGGATGACGGTGGAGCCCGGACGGCGCCGGAGGGGCAGGACGGCCGTCCTGCCCCTCCGGCGTGCATGCGGTCCGGGGGTCACGCGCTCACCGGATCGCCGATCCCGTAGCCGGCCTCGACGATGGCGGCGCGGAGCCGTTCGTCGTCGAGGTCCGTGCCGTGCACGGTGACGGCGTTCGCGGCCAGGTCGACCACGACCTCGCTCACACCGGCCACCTCGCGGACCTCCTCGGTGATGCTCGCCACGCAGTGCCCGCAGCTCATACCGGTGACGTTGTAGTGCTTCTGGGTCATGGGACCACTCCTCGGTGCCGGTGAGCGCTCTCACCGGCGTACGGGTGCGCGGGGGCGGCTGTTCAGCGCCGCGGCGAGAGGGGTACCTCGCGGCACGGGCGCACCACTGGTTTCAGGTGTCACAGCAGACGTCGGCCGAGGAGGCCCCGGGGTTCCCCGTCGCCGGATTCGGTACCCGCCGGGCGGGTACCGGTGGCCCGGACGGCGACGGCGGAGTCACGCCCCGCCCGCGCCGCAACAGCCCTGCCTCCGGGCACAGTTCCCGGAACCGGCCGGGAACTCATCGCGGGGTGGCAACGACATGTGGGACGAGGCCGCCGCCCGGCGGCCGTCCCACAGCGGAGGGCGGACGGGTGACGCACCACGGCGGGGGCTCGGCGGAGCCCGGACGGATACCCGGCGGCGGAGACCGGTGGCTCCTGGTGGCCCTGGCGGGACTGCTGTCGTTCGTGGCCATGCTCGACATGAACATCGTCAACGTGGCGCTGGCGGAGATCTCCCGGGACCTGGACGTGACCGCCGCCACGGCCCAGTGGGTCGTGCTCGGCTACCAGCTTCCCGTCGTCGCCCTGCTGCTCCCCGTCGGCCGGTGGCTGGACGGCGCGGGTCGGCGTTCCGCGGTCCTGGCCGCGACCGCCGGTTTCGGCCTGTGCAGCGCCCTCGCCGCGGCCGCCCCCTGGGCCGGTCTGCTCGTCACGGCCCGGCTGGCCCAGGGCGCCTTCGGGGCGGTGCTGTTCGTGCTGATGCCCGTGCTCGCCGTCGGGTCGGTGCGGCCGGAGCTGCGCGGCAGGGCGATGAGCGTGCCGGCGACGCTCGGTCCGCTCGGCGCGGTGACCGGCCCCGCGGTCGGCGGACTGCTGCTGGACGGCCTGGGTTGGCGTGCGGTCTTCCTCGTCAAGATCCCCTTCTGCCTGCTGGCGCTGGTCGTGGCGTGGAGGGCGATGCCCCGCGACCGCGGACCGCGCCTGCCCCGTACGAGAGCGCTCCCGGACGTGGCGCTCGTCGCCACGGGCGTAACGGTTCTGCTCGTGGCTCTGACACTCGCCGCGGGCGACTCCTCCTGGCTGGCGCTCACCGTCGCCGCCGTACCGCCGCTGTGGCTGTGGCTGCGCGGAGAGGGCGGCCGGCCCGTGACCGGAGTGCTGCGCACGCCCGGACTGCCCGCGGCGCACGGCGCGGTGCTGGCACTGGCGACCGGCTTCGCCGCGACGCACTACGTCGTCGCCCTGTACCTGCAGCGCGTCAACGGCGTCAGCGCTACCGCCACCGGCCTGACCGTGCTCGCCTTCCCCCTCGGCATGGGACTTGCCGGGCCGCTCGGCGGACGCCTCGCCGACCGGTACGGCGCCCGGCCGGTCGCGGCCGTCGGAGCCGTGGTCACCTCGGCCGGGCTGCTCCTGCTGGTCCCGGTCGACGGAGGGTGGTCACCGGGCGGTGTGGCCTGCCGCCTGGCACTCGCCGGACTCGGCATGGGACTGGGCGGCGGCCCGACACAGGCCCTGGTGATGGGGGCGGCGCCGCCGGAGCGCGTCGCCACCGTCGGCTCGACGGTCCAGCTCGCCCGGAGCCTCGGCTTCACGCTCGGTCCCGCCCTCGCCACCGCCGCCTGGGGCCTCGCCGGATCCGGTCACGGCGCCCGGGCCGGCCTGGGACTGGCCGCCGCGGCCGGCTGCCTCTCCGTACCCCTGCTCCTTCTGCCCGCACGCCGCAGCGCCGGCACGGCGGCGACGACGAACGCGGCCACCGCCGCCCCCAACTGACCGAGGAGACTGCCCGTGTGCGGAATCACCGGCTGGGTGTCCTTCCACAGGAACGCCCGCAGCCGAGCACCCGTCATCGAGGCCATGACGGCCACCCTCACCCCCCGCGGACCCGACGCGGGCGGCGTCTGGCTGGGCCGGGACGCGGCATTCGGACACCGCCGCCTCGCCGTCATCGACCTTCCCGGCGGAGTCCAGCCGATGACCGACCGGCCCGACGAGCCGGCCGTCGTCCTCACCTACAGCGGGGAGGTCTACAACCACCGCGAACTGCGCGCCGAACTGAGGAGCCTCGGCCACCACTTCCGCACCCGGAGCGACACCGAGGTGGTGCTGCTGGCCTACCGGCAGTGGGGTGAGGACGTCGCGGAGCACCTGGACGGCATGTTCGCCTTCGCGGTCTGGGACGAACGTGCGCGGCGCCTCCTCCTGGTCCGCGACCGCCTCGGCGTGAAGCCGCTCCTCTGGGCCGCCGTCGACGGCGGGCTGGCCTTCGCCTCGGAGCCCAAGGCCCTGTTCGCCCACCCCGAGATCCACCCCCGCGTCGACGCGGACGGACTGCGGGAGGCGTACAGCCTGCTCTTCAACACCGGACCGACGGTGTGGTCGGGCGTGCGCGAGGTCGAGCCGGGCGGCATCCTCGTCCTGGACCGCCGCGGTATCCGCGAACGCCGCTACTGGCAGCTGGAGGCGCGGCCCCACGACGACGACCGGGACGCCACCGCCGACCGGATCCGCGAGCTCGTCGCCACCGCGGCGCACAGTCAGCTGGAGGCGGACGTCCCGCTGTGCAGCCTGCTGTCCGGCGGCATCGACTCCACCGTCCTGACCGCGCTGCTCGCCGGTGAACTACGGCGACGCGAAGGCCCTGACGCCCGTATCCGCTCCTACGCCGTCGACTACAGAGACCAGGCCGAGCAGTTCACCGGCGACGTGCTGCGCACCGGCCACGACACCCCGTTCGCCACGGAGGCCGGTGCCTACATCGGTACCGACCACTCCACGGTCGTTCTTGACCCGCGTTCCCTGCTCGACCCCGGGCACCGCAAGGCGGTCGTGGTGGCCCGGGACTCGCCGATCGGGGTGGGGGACATGGACACCTCGCTGTACTTGCTGTTCGGGCGGATCCGGCAGCACTCCACCGTGGCGTTGTCCGGCGAGGCGGCGGACGAGGTGTTCGGCGGCTACCCCTGGTTCCACAACCCCAAGGCGCTGGCCGCTTCCACCTTCCCCTGGCTGCTGGTCACGGGGGACGAGGCAGCCATGCCCATGAACCCCGAACTCGATCTCCGCATGGCCGAGTTCCGCGAGGACACCTACCGCGACGCCCTGGCAGCCGTCCCGCACACCGACGGTGAGACCGTGACCGAGCACCGCCAGCGCGAGATGCAGCACGTGTCACTGACCCGCTGGCTCCGCCAGCTGCTGCACCGCAAGGACCGCCTCAGCATGGCGCAGGGGCTGGAGGTCCGCGTCCCGTACTGCGACCACCGGCTGGTCGAGTACGCCTTCAACACGACCTGGGATCTGAAGAGTTTCGACGGCCGGGAGAAGAGCCTGCTGCGGGCCACGGGCGCCGGCCTCGCCCCGGACTCGGTGCTGTACCGGCCCAAGAACCACTACCCGGCCACCCACCACCCCGACTACAACCGCGGGCTGCAGGAGATGGCCCGGGACGTGCTCTCCGTCCCCCAGGTCCGCTCCCTGGCGGACGAATCCGTCATCAAGCCCTGCCTCGACACCCCGCCCGACCGGCTGGAGTGGGGGCACCGCCTCCGTCTCGAACGCGTGGTCGACCTCGCCCTGTGGCTGGACCACCACCGGCCCGAACTCGCCCTCTGAGGAGTGCATCATGACCCTTCACGAAACGCCTCCCGCCGCCTACCACGCCGACGCCCTCCCGGTGCCGGTACCGCTGACGGGCTGTCCGTACAAGAGCAATCCCCACCCCCTCTACGAGCGGATGCGGGAGGCAGGACCGGTCCACCGGGTGGTCTTCCCCAGCGGGGTGAACGCCTGGCTCGTCACCGGTTACGAGGCCGCCCACGCCGCTCTGAACGACGACCGCCTCGGCAAGAACCACGACCGGGGCAACGACCGCTGGCGCGCCCGCGCTTCGATCATGCCCGAGCCCCAGCACTCCCAGCTGCAGGTGCACCTGCTCCACCAGGACCCGCCGAAGCACACCCGCATGCGGCGCTACCTGACCGACGCCTTCACCCCCCGCCGTGTCGAGGGCCTGCTGCCGCGCTTCCGGCAACTGGCCGACGCCCTCGTCGACGCCCTGCCCGACACCGGACCCGCCGACCTGGTCTCCGGCTTCGCCGCCCACTTCCCCTTCCAGGTCCTCACCGAGGTCATCGGCCTGCCCGCCGAACTCGCGGCCCGCTTCGACCGTGACTGGGGCAAGGTCGTCCAGCCGGTCGGCCCCACCGACCCCGGCCGGCCCGTTTACGAGGCGCGGCTGCACGGGCTGCAGCTCTACATCGCCGAGGTCGTCGCCCACAAGCGCGAGCACGGGGACGACGACCTGCTCAGCCGGCTCGTCGTGGCCCGCGACCGCAGGGAGCTGTCCCAGGAGGAACTGGACTCCATGATCTTCCAGCTCCTCGTCGCAGGTCAGGAACCGGTCACCAACCAGATCACCACCGCGCTCATCGCCCTCTTCCGCCATCCGGACAAGCTCCGGCGGCTGCGCGACGACCCCGGTCTGCTGCCCCGCGCCGTGGAGGAACTCCTGCGCTACGACAGCGCGTTCGAGCTGACCACCTGGCGCTTCTTCGCCGAGGACAGCGATCTGCACGGCACCCCGGTCCCGGCCGGGGACTCCGTGATCGTCTCCCTGTGCGCCGCCAACCGCGACCCCCGGCGCTTCCGGAGGCCCGACGAGCTCGACCTCGACCGCAGTCCCAACCCGCACCTCGCCTTTGGGCACGGCATCCACTTCTGCCCCGGTGCCGCGCTCGCCCGCGCCGAACTCCGTACCGCACTCGGCACCCTCCTGGCCCGGCTGCCCGGCCTCCACCTCGCCGTCCCGGACGAGGACATCCGGTGGATCCCGGCCGTCCTCGGCCGCGGCGCCGACCTGCTGCCCGCCGGTTACGACCGGCGCCTCTGAGCCGTTCCGGACCCGGCCGACCCGGAAAGGCCCGGTCCGCCACGCAAACGATCCTTCCCGACCGACCGACCGACCGACCGACCGCCCGACCGACCGCCCGACCGAACGGCCGCGCCCGCCCGCCCGCCCGCCGAGGCGCCATGCCGCCGTATCCGCACACGCCCCTCACGGAGTCCCCGCATGCCGCTGACGACAGCAGCCGACGCCCGTACCGTCGCCACCGCGGTCCTGAACCTGCTCCTGCCCCACCACCGCACGGCCGACGTCCGGTCCGCGCCGGCCGGCGCGTTTCCCCACCAGCTCCGGCAGATCGGGGGCCACGTGCGTCGGAACGAACCCATCGTCCTCACCCTGCCCGGATTTCCCTGCAAGTCCCCGAACCCGGCCAAGGTCCTCGGTCGTCTCCCCGACCAGGGGGAGCGGCTCTCCCTCGCCTTCCTGAACTCGCTGTGCGCCCGCATCGGGGAGGTCCACGCCCCCGGTGCCCGGGTCGTCATCTGCTCCGACGGCCATGTCTTCGGCGACCTCGTCCGGGTTCCCGACGAGCACGTGGACGCCTACTCGGACGAACTCGGCCGGCTGATCTCCGAGCTCCGCCTGGACCACCTGTCCGTCTTCGACCTCAGGGACGTCCTCGGCGACCTGCCGAATCCGGCGAAACGCGCCTGGGTCCACGACCGTTACGCCCCCGGCCTGGACGAACTGCGGTGCGAGGTGCGTACCGACGAGCACACCCTCGCGCTCTACCGGGGCATCACGCGCTTCCTCCTCGACGACACCGCGGACTTCGCCGGCACCCGGTCCGCCCTCCAGCGCGAGTGCCGGCGCCGCGCCTACGGTGTCATCCAGCGCAGCCGCGCCTGGGGAGCACTCGTCGCGGAGCACCACCCCCGGTCGGTGCGCCTCTCCATCCATCCCCAGCCCGCCGGCGCGCCCAAGTTCGGCATCCGACTGCTCGACGCCCCCGACGCATGGACCACTCCGTGGCATTCCGCGGCCCTGCGACGAGCGGACGGCACATGGAGCCTCCTGCCGCGTACCGAGGCCGCCGGTCTGGGACGGCTGGTCACCCGCGACGGCAGGCCGAGCCACTTCGAGCACGGGCCGGGCGGGCCGGCTTGACCGGCTGTGACCGCATCCCGGCGGCCGGAGTTGTGGCCGGGCCGTCAGCCGGCGGATCCGCGCGCGGAGCGCCGGGCCGGGAAGGGCCCCGGAGGGGAGGGACACACCGGAGCGGAACGAAGCGGGCCCCGGCGGCCCCGGTCATCCGTCGGCGAGCATGCGCCTACGCAGCTTGGCCAGGGTGCCGGCCAGCAGGCGTGAGACGTGCATCTGGGAGATGCCGAGCTCGGCGCCTATCCGGGCCTGTGTCATCTCACCGCCGAACCGGAGTTCGAGGATGGTGCGCTCGCGGTCGTCGAGTTCGGCCATGTGGGGCACCAGGGCGCGGATGTTCTCCACGAGTTGCATCCCGGGGTCGTCGATGCCGATCCGGTCCGGCAGGGATCGGCCGCTGGCCAGGGCCGCGTGCTCGTCGTCGCTGTCGGTGTTCGGGGTGTCCAGCGAGCCGGCCCGGTATCCGGCGGCGGCCACCATGCCTTCGACGACCTCGTCCTTCGTGCGCCCGAGGTGTTCGGCGAGGTCCTCCACGCTGGGATCGCGGTCCAGTTCGGCGACGAGCCGCTCCCTGGCCCTGGCGAGTTCGACGCGCAGTTCCTGGAGGCGGCGCGGCACGTGCACGGCCCAGGAGGTGTCGCGGAAGTACCTCATGATCTCGCCCTGGACGTACGGGACGGCGAAGGAGGTGAAGGCGACCTCCCGGCTGAGGTCGAACCGGTCGATGGCCTTGATCAGCCCGACCGTACCGACCTGCACGATGTCCTCCATCTCCCCCTCGCCGCGGTTGCGGAAGCGGTTGGCCACGAACCTGACCAGGGAGAGGTTCATCTCGATCAGGGTGTTGCGGACGTACTGGTGCTCCCGCGTGCCCTCCTCCAACTCGCCCAGCCGTTGAAGGAACAGGAGGGTCAGTGGCCGAGCGTCCTCGGGCGAGACCTCGGTGGCACGGCCGATGCGGGGAAGTCCGGCGAAGCCGCTGCCCCTCGGACCGGGGCCCGGCGCTCCGGCAGGAGGAGCGGGATCCAGGTGGGTGGCGGGCGTCGTCATGAGCTAGCACTCCTCCCCGAAGGTGGGCTGGTTCCGGGCGCCTTCCCTGTCGGTTGCTGCTCATGCATTGTTGTTCTGCGGCAAATGTCTGCGCGCGTGTGAATCGCCTTCCGGGAACGCGCGACCCGCGACGCACGCCGGAGGAGGTGGGTGGATCGGGAGTGCCCGGTCAGGCGTTGAGCTCCTCCAGCGTCCTGCCCTTCGTCTCGACCGCGAAGCAGGCGATGACCGTGCCCACCACCGCCACGGCCGCGAACTGGGCGAAGACGAGCGTCAGGCTGCCGCCGGCACCCAGGACCGCGCCGACGACGATCGGGCCGAGGACGACGCCCAGCCGGTTCCACAACCCACCGAAGGCCGCGCCCCTCGCGCGGTTCCGTGTGGGGTACAGCTCGGGGGAGTAGAGGTAGAGCCCGCAGTTGACGGCGTACACGAAGAACGTCGTACAGGACGCGAAGAGTGCCACCCGTCCGCCGGAGGCGGCTCCGGTCACCGCGAGCGTGGTCAGTGCGAGCGCGCTGCCGCCGAGTGCGGTCACCAGCGCCGGCCGGCGGCCGACCCGGTCGATCAGCAGGGCGACGAGCAGGGTGCCGAGCAGCCCGGTCACATTGCTGAGCAGGGTGTAGCCGAGGGCCGTGGCCAGGCCGAGGCCGAAGTGCCCGGTGTAGAGCGACGGCAGCCAGACGGAGATTCCGTGGTTGACGTAGTACGCGACGAACCACAGGGCCGAGACGACCGTCGTGCGCCTCAGGTACCGTCCGGTGAACAGCTCTCTCAGCCTTCCCCGGGCGCTCTCCTCCCCCTTCTCCACGGCGGCGGGTTCGGGCAGCGGCGCCCCGGTGGAGCGGACGACCTCCGCCTCGATCGCCGCGATGACCCGCTCGGCCTCCTCCGTCCGTCCGCGCGCCAGCAGCCAGCGCGGTGACTCGGCGACGTGGCGGGGCAGCACGGCGGCGATCAGCACGGGCAGGGCGCCGATCAGGAACATCGCCCGCCAGCCGAGGTTGGGCACGACCCACACGGCGACCAGGGTCGCGACCGCGAGCCCGGCGGGGAAGATCATCTCGTAGAGCAGCACGAACCGGCCACGCTTGTCCGAACGCGCGATCTCGTTGATGTAGGTGGCGGCGACCGGGACGACACCGCCGATGCCCAGGCCCTGGGCGAAGCGGAAGAGCGCGAAGAGCTCGATTCCCGTGGACAGGGCCACGGCGAGCCCGGCGAGCGCCGTGACGGCGACCCCCACCGCGACCGTCCGCACCCGGCCGACGGCATCCCCCATCCATCCGGCGACCAGGGCGCCGAACAGCATGCCGACGGAGCCGGCGGTCACGGCCAGGGTGGCCTGCCCGGCCGTCAGGTGCCATTCCTTCATGAGGACGGGAAGCGCGGAGGCGGCGAGCAGCTGGTCGAACGCCTCGAAGAAGGTGACGGCGCCGATCAGGAAACGGACCTTGACATGCCAGCGGGAGTGCGGCAGACGTTCGAGGCGTGCCGCTATGGATCCCGCGGGGGGCAGGCCGGCCACAGTCGTCATGAGTGCCTTCCCTCGGAACGTGGGCCGGTCCGGGAGCAGTACGGCCCGCGCGCGGATACGGGTGTCGGTGCCGGCAAGGGACATTACTGGGAGGTGGCGGTCTGCGCCGAGGGCGAGTCGCCGTTCTCGACGGAGGCGGTCGAGGACGAGGCGGCGGGGCGTGGTGATGCCGAACAGACACGCGGACCACCCGCCGGCCGCCCGGGCGGAGCCCGGAGCCTGACGACCCGTCGGAGCTCAGAGCCTGACGACTCCCTCGAAGAGGACGAGAACACCGATGGCGGCGATCACCACCGCCATCACTCCGGCCGCCTGCCTCTCCAGCCACTGTCTGACCCTCATCAACGGGATGAGGACGCGCTCGCCCATGAGCAGATGGAGCACCACCGGCAGTGCCACGGTGCTGGCGGCGCACACGGTGAACACCGCGAGGGCCGTCACGCCGCTCGTGGTGGCCGCGCCGGCTGCCCCGACCGTGAGACCGGCCGCGGCGGACAGCAGCAGGATCTTCGGGTTGGCCAGCGACAACAGCAGTCCGAGCCGGAACGCCCTGGACGGGCTCGCGTCGGAGAGGAGCCGCATCCAGGCCGGTGCGGGCCTGCCGTGTCTGGTCAGCCACTGGCGGAGGCCGAAGAGGATCAGGAGCGAGCCGAGTACGACTCTGGCCCAGGCGACCCAGCCGTGCCCCTCCGCCGGACGCTGGACCACGGAGGCCAGCGCGGCGCACGCTACCGCGGGCACGACGATGCCGATGACCCAGCCGGTCAGGAAGGCGCTGCTGGTGGCCCGGGGCTGCGGGGTGAACTGCATGAAGAGGGCGGGGATGAGGGTGAACGGCGACAGGGCGATCACCACCGCGAAGAACACGACCTCACCGAACGCCACAGGCACCGCCTTCCGCCGCCATCGTCGTACGCGGGCGCACGAACAGCCGACTGTCCGTGCGGGTGTGACGGCCCGTCCGGGGCCGTGAGGCCGGGTGGGACACGGACCTGCCCCGAGGATGACACACGGTCCGGCGGATCCCGCGGCAGCGACCTGCCTGGGTGTCCGTGCTGCGACCCGGTCCCCGGCCGTTCCCGGCCGCTCGTCCCGTACGGCGGTCCGGCGTGGGTGCTCGGCGACGGCGGCCGCCGCCCGCACCGGCCTGACGGCGGGGCACCTCGACCCGGTCGACGACGCCGGTCGCGACCGCACTCCGTGTGCGCCGGTCAGGGGACGTGCCGCGCGGGTTTCGCCTCGGGACGACCGGACGATTCGCGATCGTGGTCAGAATGCCGGATGGTCCGACGTCGGGCGTGGTGAGTGGGAGGAGAGACCGGCATGGACGGCGAAACCCTGATGCGGCAGATTCTCGACTACGGGAGCCGGGCTGATCCGTATCCCCTGTACGCGGAGCTCCGCAGGACGCCGGTGTGCCGGCAGGAGGACGGCAGCTACGCTGTCAGTACGTATCACGAGTTGCTGGCTCTGCTCCACGATCCGCGTCTCACCTCCACGCACCCGGATCTGGAGGAGGCGTCGGGTGGACAGTTCCCACCCAGTTTCATCGCCATGGATCCGCCGGAGCACGACCGGGTCCGCGGTCTGGTGATGCGTCAGTTCGGGCCGCCGCACTCGCCGCACCGGATCCACGACATGCGCGGGGAAATGGAAGCCGCCGTGAGGGAGCTGGTCGACGCCTTCCCCGCGGGTGGAGAGATCGATGTGGTCGACGCGTTCGCCTACCCGTTCCCCGTGACCGTCATCTGCCGGCTCCTGGGGGTGCCGCACGAGGACGAGCCGAAATTCCGCACCTGGGCCGACAAACTGGTCGCCTCCATCGACCCGCGGCCGGGTGAGGACCCGTCCGTGCGGCTGCGGGAGGGCGCCGAGACCCGAAAAGAACTCGCCCTCTACCTCAACGACCTGATCGAGAACGGCGCCGGCGGGTCCGACGGCGGCATGCTCTTCCGGCTCGCGGCGGACCACGACGCGGAGGGCGGACCGCTCAGCCGTCTGGAACTCGTGGTCACCGCGGTCCTGCTGCTCATCGCCGGGCACGAGACGACGGTCAACCTGATCACCAACGGCATGCTGACCCTGCTGCGCCGGCCGGACCAGTGGGAGCGGCTGCGCCGGGAGCCGGAGATCGCGCCCCGGCTGGTCGAGGAACTGCTCCGGTTCGAGCCGCCGGTGCAGATCATTCCGCGGCGGGGCGCTCTGACGGACATCGAGATCGGCGGTGTGACGATCCCGGAGGGGTCGGTGGTCGCCCTGGTCCTGGCATCGGGCAACCGGGACCCGAAGCGCTTCACCGACCCGGACGAGTTCGATCCCGACCGCCCCGACATCGAGCACCTCGGCTTCGGCAGCGGTGTCCACAGCTGCTTCGGCGCACCGCTGGCCCGTCTTGAGGCGCAGATCGCCCTCACCGAACTCGTCCGGCGGCTCGACAACCCCCGCCTCCTCGCCGACCCCCCGCCCTACCGGGGCAGCGCCGTACTGCGCGGACCCCGGCACCTGCCCGTCGCCTTCGACCGCGTTCTGCCCTGACTCCGTCCGGCGGCCGACGGGCCGTGAGCCGGCTGGGGACGCCGAGGCGCCGCACCCGGGAGGCGCCTCCCCGCTGCCGGCCGGCCCGGCTTCGCGGGGCGGCCGGTGCCGAGCGGGCCGGGCTGCCGGCGCGCTGACCGCGCCCGCCCCGCGGGCGGTTCTCACGCCGCCCCGGCAGGCGTCAGGAACGCGTGAGGACGACGAGTTGCCGGGTCGCCCGCGTCATCGCGACATAGCGGTCCACCGCCCCTTCGACACCCGTGCCGAACGCCTCCGGGTCGACGAGGACGACGAGGTCGAACTCGAGCCCCTTCGACGACTCCGGGGTCAGCGCCCGTACGCGGGACGTCGGGCGGAACGTGGGATCGCCGATGACGCAGGCGATCCCGTCGGTGTGCGCGGCGAGCCAGGTGCCGAGCACGGAGTCCAGGTCCGCGACGGATCCGTGGAGTACGGGGAGGCCGCCGCTGCGGACGGACGTCGGGACGTTGGCGTTCGGGAGCACCGCCCGGACGACCGGCTCGGCCTCCGCCATGACCTCCTCCGGCGTCCGGTAGTTGATGGTCAGGGAGGCCACCTCGATCCGGTCGAGCCCGATCCGGGCCAGGCGCTCCCGCCACGACTCCGTGAACCCGTGCCGGGCCTGGGCGCGGTCCCCGACGATGGTGAGGCTCCGGGACGGGCAGCGGAGCAGCAGCATCTGCCACTCCGCGTCGGTCAGCTCCTGGGCCTCGTCCACGACGACGTGCGCGAACGGTCCGGCGAGCAGGTCCCGTTCGGCGGTGGGCAGTTCGGACACGTCGACCAGGCTGACCCCGGCGTCGCGACCACGCAGCATCGTCACCAGGCCTTCGCCGTCGTCGCCGTCCGCGCCGGAGTCGGCCGCGGCCTCGATCAGATTGTCGACGACCTGACCCATGCGCTCGCGCTGGGCGGCGAGGACGGCCGCGTGGCGACGTTTCAGCCGCGCCGCCTCCGGGTCGCCGAGCCGCTGCCGTGCCGCGTCCAGGAGCGGCAGATCGGACACGGTCCAGGCCTGGGCGTCCACGCGCTGCAGCCTGCGGACGTCGTCGCGACTCAGCCAGGGAGCGCACATCCGCAGATAGGCAGGCACCGACCACAGGTCTCCGACGAGATCGGCGGCCTCGAGCAGGGGCCAGGCCCGGTTGAGGGTCCCCATCAGCTCCTCGTCGTGCAGCAGCGACCTGCGGAACCGGTCGGGCGGGACATCGCCGTCGTGCTTGTCACCGAGGATGGCGAAAAGGGCCTCCCGGACCTGGTCGCGGGCCTCGTTGTGCGGAGTGCCCGGCTCGGCCGCGGCGAACGCCTCGGCCCAGTCGTCGGCGCCGAGCCGGACCTCGGCCCACGGGGTCGTGACCGTCATCCCCTCCGCGGGCGGCTCCTCGTAGAACCGCACGGCCGTCTCGATGGCCCTGACCATGTCGACGGACGACTTCAGCCGGGCCACGGCCGGGTCGGCCTCGACGGCCGCTCCGGCCCCCTCGGCCACCAGGTCCCGCAGCGTGCAGGTCCGCACGCCCTCCTCGCCGAGGCCGGGGAGGACGTCGGAGACGTAGGCCAGATAGGGCTGGTGCGGACCGACGAACAGCACACCGCCCCGACGCCCGCCGAGACGGGGATCGGAGTAGAGCAGGTACGCCGAGCGGTGCAGGGCGACGACGGTCTTGCCGGTGCCAGGACCGCCGTCGACGACGAGGGCACCGCGGGAGCCCGCCCGGATGACGGCGTCCTGGTCGGCCTGGATGGTGGCGAGCACGTCCCGCATCCGGTCCGACCGGTCGCCGCCCAGGCTGGCGATGAAGGCCGACTGGTCGTCGAGCGCGGCGTGCCGTTCCAGTCCGTCGGCGGTGAACACCTCGTCCCAGTAGTCGCTGATCCGGCCTCCGGTCCAGCGGTACCGGCGGCGGCTCGCCAGACCCATCGGTTCGGCGTGGGTCGCGGCGAAGAACGGCGTCGCCGCGGGGGAGCGCCAGTCGAGGAGCAGCCGGCGTCCCGTGCTGTCGGTGAGGCCGAACCGTCCGATGTAGACGGGCTCGGGGTTGCCGGCCTCGACGATGCGTCCGAGGCACACGTCCAGACCGAAGCGGCGCAGGGCGCGCAGCCGGCCGGTCAACCGGTGGATCTCCGAGTCCCGGTCCATCGCCGCCCGCCCCACCCCACCGGGCGCCCTGCGCTCGGTGCCGAGGCGGTCGGACAGCTCGACGACCGCCTGCGCGAGGCTCTCCGCGATGACGGCGAAGTGCCGCTCGTCATCGGCGACCAGTGCCGGATCGGCCTTGGGGGCGAGGCGGTCGGGTAGGTCGAACACGCTGGTGGTCAAGGGGGTCATGGCATCAGCTCCGTTCCGCGCCGCGGCGCTGCCGAAGGGCGGCGGCGCACACGCACGCCTCGGAGCCCAGCTCCCGCGACCGCGCCCCGAGTCCTACCGGATCCGACGGCATCGCACGACCCATGAACCGACAACTGCAAACGCACTTGGCGAATCTCCCGTTTCCGCAGGTTCCGGCATCGGCCAGCGATTGTGCGGTACCGCAGGGGCCTTGCCGCAAGCCCCCCTGTGCGCTATACGTTGAGAGTGGCCAGGGGTGGCCCATCTCCTCCACCCCGGGGGGATCACCGCCGGCAACTCCGGCCGCGGCCCCCCTCTCCCGCGCAGTCGTGCGCAGTCCCACGCAGTGCCGCTCCGTTCCACGCACTCATGCGCGCCGGGCGGCGCATCCGGGCCGGCTTCCCGCATCCCCGACGGGCGTACGGCGGACTCCCGGCCGGACACCCGACCCACGGTCTCCACTCTCCGTGTGGCCGCCTCCACGGCGTCCGGGACCGGACGCCGTGGGTTCCGTGAACGGATCAGGACGGCACGGACCGCGCTGCGCGGTACGGCGGTCGGGTCGTCGTCCGGGCGCCGGTCGTGACGGGTGGGGCCCACAGCGGAGCGGGTGTCCCGCGCGTCACCGCAGCGCCCCTCGTCGGCCGTCCGCCGGCTCGCGGCAGACGGGCACCGTCGCCACGGCAACGCCCTCCCGGGCCGGGTTGCCGCCCCAGCCCTCCCGTGCGGGCACTTCCTCACCCTTCATCAGGAAGGAGTCGGCGGCGAGTCGGGCGTGGTCGCCGACCGTGGTGCCGTAGTGGACGAAGGCGCCGACACCGAGGGTCACGCCCGAGCCCAGGGTGGCCTGGTCGGACTTGAAGGCGCCGTCCTCCTGGGAGTGGCACTGGATGACGGTGCCGGCGTTGAGGGTGCACTCGTCGCCGATGGTGACGAGGGACCGTTCGATCAGCGAGCAGCCGTCGTCGAAGACGCGCCGGCCGATGCGGACCCCCAGCAGCCGCCAGACGAGGTTCTTGAACGGAGTGCCGTTGAAGAGCTGCATGTAGCGGTGGGTCGTCAGTTTCCAGAAGCGTTCGTGACGCCAGAAGGACTGGTCGTAGATCGAGCAGTACAGCGGCTTCAGTGGCTGGACGCGGGTGACGATCCGTTCCACCAGCGCGTAGTAGACGACGGTGAACAGCAGAGTGATCAGGCTCGCCAGCGCTATCGGCGGCAGACCATGGCTGTGGTAGAGGTCCACCGCGGCCATCGCGATGAGGGCGACGACGTAGAAGTGGATCCAGCGCATCAGCAGGTACAGGGCCGCCGTGAAGGCGTTGTGCCTGTTCTTCCCGCCCAGGCGGCGGCGCAGTTCGTCGCCGACGGCGAGGTGGTCGAACCGCCGGTCCCGCACGACCGTGCGCGGGATCTCGAAGCTCGGCGAGCCCAGCAGACCCACGTTCTCGCGGACCGGTCCGTCGATGGGCACCATGACCTTGGTCGCCAGCAGGCAGTTGTCCCCGGCGCGGCTGCGCGCGGGATAGACGATGTTGTTGCCGAGGAAGCTGTCCGATCCGATGGAGGCGGGGGAGAAGCGGAAGGACGTGCTGGAGAAGTCGGCGTTGATGACCGAGAGGCCGTCGGCGACCATCGTGCCGGTGCCGACCCGGCTCAGGTACGGGCTGTCGTGCTTGACCAGCGAGCCGAAGTTGGACCCCGTCTGTTCGACCCGGCCCAGGTCGTATCCGAGGCCGCGCAGGTAGTGGACGATGGCCGAGCTGTCGCCGAACAGCAGGACGAAGAACCTGACGTTGGACATTCGTGTGAGGGCCCGCTGGAGGCCGTGGTGGACCCCGAACAGGGGGTAGACCCTGCCCGGCTCGATCACCAGGCGCAGCAGCCGGGGCACGGCGTTCACGATGACCAGGCCCACCAGAAGCCCGCCGAAGAAGGCCACGAACGAGGCGATCAGCGCGTCGAGGTAGAAACCGGGGTTGGTGAAGGTCGGCTCGGGAGTCAGCAGGGCGTCCAGCTGCGGCAGTACGGCGAACAGCAGGCCGAGACCGCCCAGCGCCAGAGGCAGGTACACGCCCAGCAGCAGCAGGAGCTGCGCCGCCGTGTAGAGCACCTTGCGCAGGCCGCCGCACGGGGCGGCCCCGACGGCGCGGAAGTCCGTGGTGGTGGGTTGGGCCGGGGAGCCGTGCCAGGACTCGCCCGCGGGCACGTGCTGTCCGCTGTGCAGCGAGGAGGCGTGGCCCAGCTGGGCGGCGTCGCCCATCGACGTACCGATGTCGAGGACCGTCTGCTCGCTGACCGTCGCGTCGCGGCCGAGGGTGACGGGGCCGGTCTCGATCACGCCGTCGTGCGCTCGGTAGCAGGAGAAGAACACGTCCTTGCGGATGACGGAACCCTCCTCGACCGTGAGCAGGTCGGTGCACACCGGTACGTTGCGGGAGAAGATCGCCACATTGCGCCCGATCCTCGCGCCCAGGGCCCGCAGGTACAGCACGTACAGCGGGGTGCCGACGAACAGGCGCATCGGGCTGGTACGGATCAGGGCCTTCACGCACCAGAAGCGCAGATAGCCGAGGCTCCACACGGGGAACCGCCCGGGCCTGAATCGTCCGATCAGCAGCCACTTGCCGACGACGGAGAGTGCGCACAGGGCCGTGAAGCCCAAGCCCGCGAAGACGGCCGACCGCAGATACACGCCGACGGCCCCCGAGCCGTCCCGGATCCACTCGTATCCGCTCGTCAGGACGAGCGCCACGACGAAGGACATGCCGAGGAAGAACAGGAGCTGCAGCGCGCCGCACAGCACGTACTGCCACGTGCGCGCCCTGGCGGGTGCCTCCGCAGGGCCGGTCCCGGCCGCCGTTCCGGTCGTCGTTCCCGCTGTCGTCACGGACGTCGACCCAGCGGAGGCACCGGACTTGCCGGGGCCGGCCGCAGCGCCGGGTCCGGCCTCCGGAAGGTCGAGTTCCGCGGCCAGGCCGCGGATCGTCGGGTGGCGGTAGACGTCCTTCATCGACACGGTGGGGAGGTCGTCCCGTTTGCGGACGCGGGCGCAGAACTGGGCCATGACGAGGGAGTCTGCGCCGAGGTCGGTGAAGAAGTTGCCGTCGGCGGGGACCTGCTCGGTGCGCAGGACGCCGGCCAGCACCTCGGCGAGCAGCGCCTCG